>JBBSNU010000341.1:0-5911 GCA_038260455.1 Chroococcales cyanobacterium
GTCCCCGCTCGCGTATTGTACTCGCGAGCGGGGACGCTCGCACTATAAATTCAAAACTGATACCAATTTCATAAAGTAGCGCTAGATATTACCCCCCCAACCCCCCCTTACTAAGGGGGGGCTCAGACTTCATCTATAGCACATCTTTAGAAAATATGAGATGCTCCCCTCCGTATCTGAATTACCAGGCAGATCCTGGTAACGAGCAATTTTTAAGTCAAAGGTTGTACTTAGATTGCTTAATTTGAAATCGCGATCGGCCATTGTTTTGATAATTGTATTTGGGCGTCAGGTGCACGAAAACCTGACGCCCAAACATCAATTACAAACAGTTTTAAAATTTGCCATCAACTGCAGAGACGCAGCGTTCGCAAATTGCCGGATGTTCGATCGACTCTCCGACATGAGTAGAATAGTTCCAGCATCGATCGCACTTTTGGCCGTCTGCTTTGACTACACCAATCACCAACTCTGGAGATTGGTAACTGTACGGCAATTCTTGCATCGCTGCATTCGATTCGATCAGTTCAACTTCTGATGTGATGAACAAATAGCGCAATTCGTCTACACCGTTGCTACCACTTGCAGAATGATGGTGTACAGCTACTTCAGCAGGAGTTTCTGCTTTGGACGCCGCACTTAATTCTGTTTTCACGATTGCAGGTGTTTCTGCAAAACTTTGTTCGATTGCGGATGTTTGCGGCTGTATTGGTACAAGCGCTGTCTCTAGTACGGGTGCTAGTACGATCGCCTGTGTTTCTGCAAGCACAAGCGCAGTTGTTTGTCCCAGCACATCGGCTGTCAGAGAATCAATTGTTTGTCCTATTTCTTGACGGTTTTCTGCAAACAGCAAGTGACGGAAAGCAAACCAGATTGTAAATAAGATACCGATGACTTTAAACCAGACTTCCAAGAGAGGAATTTGATTCATCGTATCCAAAACCGCCAGGGTTACTCTACCCGTTACCAATACAGAAGCTAACAGCCCTAGCGTTACCAGAACTTTTTGGTATTCTGTGATAAAGTGGCCCGCGTATTCAGGCAAATCAGCGACAAACTGGGCGCTGCGATCTAATATTTGCTGCAAGTCTAAAGCCGATTCTTCAGGCGCAGAATACTCTACGATTGCAGAACCTGCATCGCGCTTAGCGACTGTTTGTTCCTCAACACTAACAGTCTTTATTGTCAAGGTTTTTGCAACACTTGCTGCTTTTTCTTCCTGTCGATCTTGTACTGCTTTTGCTTTCTCCTCTGCTGTTAGTTCGATCGCTGCATTTTGCGATCGCACATAATCCATCAATCCTTCGCTGCTAGGATTCAAAGCTTGCAATTGCGCTCTTTTCGCGACATCAGGAACATACAATAAAACCTTAGCTTCCAAAGAAGAACCGATCGCCTTTTCAGTCCTCGCCTGTTCCAAAACCTTGTTAACTTCGCCGCGTACTTGTCGCAAATACTGCCAGCGCGTCGCCAATTCAGGATTATGCCATTTCGCATCAAGTTGCACCCAACCAGCCTCAAACACTGATTTTTGAGATGTTGGATAGGGAATGTATTGCCAAATATCCTCAGCCATGTGACACAACACAGGTGCGATCGCCCTTGCCAAATTCTCCACAGCGATCGCAATCACCGTCTGACAACTGCGACGGCGGCGGGCATCTGTCGAACTGATATAAAGTCGATCCTTGGCAATATCCAAGTAAAAATTAGACAAATCCACCGTACAGAAATTCTGCACCGTTTGGAAGAATCGGGAAAATTGGAAGTTTTCAAAAGCATCTTGAACTTCCCCAAAAACTTCGCCCATTCTGTGCAGCATATAGCGATCGAGTTCCGGCAAATCCTCGTAGGCTACAGCATCTTTTGCCGGATCGAAGTCGTGCAAATTCCCCAGCAAAAACTTAGCTGTATTGCGAATTTTGCGGTAAACATCCGACTGTTGTTTGAGAATGTTTTTGCCCAAAGGCACGTCTGCAGAATAGTCTACCGAAGACACCCACAACCGCAAAACATCTGCCCCGTATTCCTTAATTACTAACGCCGGATCTACGACATTGCCTTCAGATTTGCTCATCTTGCGGCCTTTTTCATCGAGCACAAAACCGTGAGTCAAAACTGTTTTGTAAGGAGCAACGCCGTTTGTTGCTACACTGGTTAGCAAGCTGGATTGAAACCAGCCGCGGTGTTGGTCTGAACCTTCCAAATAGATATCGGCTGGATAGTTTAATTCCGATCGCCCTTTGACAACTGCGGCCCAGGAAGAACCAGAGTCAAACCACACATCCATCGTGTCTGTACCCTTGCGGTAAGTGCGGCCGTTATTGCGGTAAGATTCTGGCAGTAATTCGGCGATCGACATTTCCCACCAAGCATCCGAACCCTTATCGGCAAAGATAGCTTGCACATGGGCGATCGTTTCTTCATTTAACAGCGGTTCGTTGGTTTCTTCGTCATAAAACACGGGAATCGGCACGCCCCAAGTCCGCTGGCGAGAAATGCACCAATCCGATCGATCGCCCACCATTGCAGTAATCCGATTTTCCCCTTGGGCGGGAATCCAATTCACATCGCCGATCGCCTTTAACGCTTGATCTCGGAACCCTTCAACGGACGCAAACCACTGTTCTGTAGCCCGAAAAATCGTCGGCTTTTTAGTGCGCCAATCGTAAGGATAGGAGTGAGGATAAGCTTCTTCTTTGATCAAACAATTTGCTTTAGCAAGGGCCTCAATGACTGCGCTATTGCCGTTTCCGAGGACATTTAAACCTGCAAACTCTCCGGCTTCTGCGGTGAAATTTCCGTTTTCATCTACGGGCGTTAAAACTGGCAAACCGCAGCGTTTTCCAACGATAAAATCTTCTTGTCCGTGGCCGGGCGCAGTGTGCACCAATCCGGTTCCTGAGTCAGCGGTAATGTAGTCGCCGCCGGCAACGATCGGGCTTTCGCGATCGAACAACGGGTGTTTGTAGGTGCAGCCTTCTAATTCTTTACCGGGGAAGGTAGCCAGGATTTTTAATTCTGTGTTCAAAGTTGCCGAAAGTCGATCGACCGCATCGACAGCAACTAACATAAATTGTTGGGCGATGTGGGAATTTGCCGGCGGTTCCACCACTGCATACATCAGTTCGGGATTAACTGCGATCGCCAAGTTAGCCGGAATCGTCCAAGGGGTAGTCGTCCAAATTGCCGCCCAGAGGCTCGGCATATAGCGCTTGAGCTTCGTTTGCAAAGATTTCGACAAGTTTCTGACATGAAAGCCCACGTAGATGCTGCGCGAGACGTGGCCTTCAGGATATTCCAATTCAGCTTCGGCGAGGGCTGTTTTCGAGCTCGGACTCCAGTGAACGGGTTTGAAGCCGCGGAAGATGTAGCCTTTGAGCACCATTTCACCGAAAACGCCGATTTGAGCGGCTTCGTATTCGGGCTTCATGGTTAAATACGGGTGTTCCCAGTCGCCCCAAACGCCGTAGCGCTGGAAGGATTCGCGCTGCTGTTCCATTGTTTGCTGCGCGAAGGCGGAGGCTTTGCGGCGGAGTTCGATCGGGGTAAGATTTAGCCGATCGTCCGATTTCATGTTTTGCAATACTTTAAGTTCGATCGGCAATCCATGACAATCCCAACCGGGCACGTAGCGGACTTTTTTGCCGCGCAGCATTTGGTAGCGGTTGATGAAATCTTTGAGGATTTTGTTTAGGGCGTGGCCGATGTGGAGTTGTCCGTTGGCGTAGGGCGGGCCGTCGTGGAGGATGAACAAATCGCCTGGGTTATTGTGGGAAAGGCGATCGTAGATTTCTTGATCTGCCCAAAATTGTTGCAATTCCGGTTCCCGTTTGGCGGCGTTAGCGCGCATATCAAACTTGGTTTTGGGCAGATTTACCGTGTCTTTGTAAGATTTTGCTTCCATTTTTGAGAAACGTTTTATGTAGTTAGTTGTTAGTAGAAGGAAGAAGGAAGAAGGAAAAAAGAATGCTTATACAGCAAGTTTTTTAGCCCTCGATATCTTAAGTTGAGTTAGGTGGACTTACTTATCAAGTCGGATTAAATAATCATAATTAGTTTGTAGTGAGGAATTTAGTCCTCTCTCGTCCTTGAAGAGCTGACAACCAGATATTTCAGTATAGGCGATCGACCGCACATTAGATCGAACCAAATCCGCAAAGAACTCTCTCTTCTCTTCCTCTGCGCCCTCTGCGCCCTCTGCGGTTAAAAAATCATTCATAAATCCAGGTTACGCTACTCAGTCAACCAACTGAACATTTCACCGACGGTGAGATTGAAGGATTCAGCAAAGGTTGGAACGGGGATGCGATCGCCCGGTTCTTCAAAAACTGCTATCGTGCGATCGGCCAAATAGACAAATACCAGTTCTTCTTCCGGGTCAATCAGCCAGCCCATAAGAGTTTCGTGGGCGAGAGAGTGAAGGATATTGCGGACGACTTTGGTTTGACTTTGGTCGGGGGAAAGAATTTCAATTGTCCAGTCGGGGGCGATCGCGAAAATGTTGGCTACTTCGCCGTTCTCGTCGCGAGGAATGCGTTCCCAGGTAAAGACTGCGAGGTCGGGTACAGTCGATCGACCGCCAAAGGTACAGCGCAATTCTGGATAGGCGCGGGCAATGCGTTGGGGTTTGAGTACCCGGTTGATGTCACCACCCAAATCGCTTTGAATCGTGCTGTGTTTTCCTTGGGGCATAGGTTTCTGGATAATTTGACCGTCGATGAATTCGCTGGCGGGTTTGGTTTCGGGCTTTTGGAGAAATTCATCGAGAGTCAAAGATTTGGTCGGGGTTTGAACCATATTTAAGTTTAATTTGTATTTGCCGTAGGGTGTGTCGCCATTGAAAATCCCCAAAAAAGATCGATAATCTCATAGCGACGCACCGGTGCAAAATCGTCGGGTAGCCCGAAACCGGGTTTTTTTCCGAAAATCTGGCATCATAGCCTTGAATCTCGGTAAAAAACCCGGTTTCTTTGGTATTGATGCGCCAGTCCTAGTTTTTTTTAACTTAATTTAAGTTTAATTTGTATTAACCCACATTCTGGTTATGAAAATAGTCCGAACCCCCGGCTAATGGTATTTCCCAGGCGATCGCACAATGACGCAGTTGGTAAACTATTTCCTTGCTGTTCCCATTTTTCCACAAGTTGGCGGCCCAGCGGCGTGAGGCGAAAACTATCGGTGATTCCTTGTCCATCAACTTCGCGCCGCAAAACGCCTACTTGAATCAGCCACAGCAGGGAGTTTTCGGCGGCGAGTTCGGATACGGGCGATCGGGTGTAGCCGCTTTCGACACCCGTATTTGAGGCGATCGCGCTTAGGAAAACGCTATTATCGCGGATGGTCTGGAAGAAGTGTAATTGAAATGGGGCGCACCGGATCGCGCGATCGGCTCTTTTTACCGTGCGGCCGGGATAGTTAATTGATTTAAACGCTTCCGATGGAATAAAAGTCATTAATTTGCCTCTGAATAGATACTATATTTTTTATGATTACAGATTTATCGTCAAATTGGACTTGTAAAAAACCTACCAAAATTCTCACAGCATTTCAACTTAAATCTTACCCATGCTGACGATTTTTAAATTTGTAGTGTTGCAATAGCGATGGGGTTTGATCTTTCAATTGGCGGGCAAATTCTGCATCTGCTTCGATTGCAGAGCGAATTTCATCTCGGCGATCGTGATAATAGGCTAAAGCTGCATAGATGTCAGATAAAGTAATACTTGGATAGTGATACAGAATTTCGTCTGGTGACATTCCCATTTGTGGTTCTTCCTTACTTGGTATGCTAAACTAACAATTAAAATCCCAAGTAAGCAAACATCTATTTTTGTAGTTTTCAAAATTTCTAAAGCCATACGCCGAACGTTTTATTAACTTGAGCTTGTTATTTATACCCTCAACAACA
>JBBSNU010000342.1:0-5909 GCA_038260455.1 Chroococcales cyanobacterium
GCAAGGTCAAAATGCAGGTAATTGGTGCTCTGATGAGGAAGTTGGTGCATTTGGCTTTTGGGATTTTAAAGTCCCAAAAGCCTTTCGATCCAACTTATTTGCTCGCTACCCCTTGACAGATCAAGACAGTATCTACAAGCCATATAATTATAATGTTGTATTGTTTACAAAAATCATGAAATACAATCCTAATATTCATCATCGCCGTTCTATTCGTCTACCAGGATATGACTATAGCCAACCAGGTGCATATTTTGTGACAATTTGTATTTGGGAACGTGAATGTTTATTAGGTGAGATTCAAAAGGGGAATATCCTATTAAGCCGCTACGGTGAAGTAGTTAACTTTAATTGGTTTAATCTCACAAGGGTATATCCTCATATTGAATTAGATTCTTTTGTGATTATGCCAAATCATATTCATGGGATTTTTATCATAAAAGAACGGAATGAACGTCATGGTTTATCGGAAATTGTGAGGGGTTTAAAAACATTTTCCGCCCGTCGTATCAATCAACTACGTTCTGTTTCAAAAATACCTGTATGGCAAAGGGGTTATTATGAACATATTATTCGCAATGAAACGACTTTATCGAAAATTCAGGAATATATTATAAATAATCCGTTTAAGTGGGAAATGGATGAAATGCACCCATCACAAAAGTTTTACTATCCGAAGAAAGTTCATGTTAAATTAGATAGTGAAAATGTATTGCAGATGAATTTATTATTATAAAACCCGCAATTTGTAGGGGCGGGTTAAAAGATAATTTATGGCAAAAATGAATGATGTTGTAAACCCGCCCCTATCTATCCGAAGAAAGTGAAAATGTATTGCAGATGAATTTATTATTATAAAACCGCAATTTGTAGGGGCGGGTTCACCAACAATTTATGGCAAAGATGAATGATTTTGTAAACCCGCCCCCACCCACAGACAATTAAAATGTACGATAAATTTATGGGTAAGATGTTCATAGGAATAATGGTGGGTGGGGGCGGGTTTATGAGATTGTTGGTCTGTTTTGTAGATGGTTGGTGAACCCGCCCCTACAGGATTTTGTGATGTTTTTTTTGGGATTTTTGGGGTTAAATAATATCAATAAATCTGCGGTTAAAAATCGGGTGCCGCGGCTAAAAGCCCGATCGCCAAATCCATCTTATCCTTCCCCCGCGCCAGAAAACCTTCGCACTCCTGCAAACACTCCACAGCCACCGCAAACTGCTCAAAAACCTCTTCTAGTGGCAATTCTCCCGATTCTACCCGATCGATAATCGCCTCAATGCGATCGACCGTTTCCTCATAATTCCAGTCAGACTGGCGCAACTTCGACTTAACCATAGCATTTATTCTGCATCCAAAACTTCTACAATCTTAACTTTCAGCACACCGCGACTCAACCTCACGGTCAATTCGTCTCCTAATTCTAAACCGTCAGTTTGGCGGACAATCCTACCGTCAGCTTGCATTACCGCCGCATAACCCCTTTCCAAAACCGCCGCCGGATTTAGGGCTGCTAACTTTTCTTGCAATATTTCCAGTTTACCAGTTGCTTGCCGCAAAGTTCGCGATGTCACAGGCAATCTTTTCAAGCGATTTTGTAACAGTTGCAAATGCTCTGATTCCGTCTGAAATCTTGACCGCACAGCACTTGCTAAATTCAGCATTCTCTGCTTGTGTTCCGAGTAAATATCTGCTAAAATTGGTACAGCTTGGGTAGCCGCAGCCGTCGGAGTATGCGCTCGTTTATCTGCTACTAAATCGGCGAGAGATTCGTCTCTTTCGTGTCCGATTCCTGTAATAATTGGAATTGCACAATTGGCGATCGCCCTGACGACTCGTTCATCATTAAAACAAGCCAAATCTTCCGCAGAACCGCCGCCCCGCCCTAAAATGATCACATCAGCCCTACCGTCCAATTCTACACGCGCGATCGCCCTAGCAATGGCAGCAGCAGCCAAATCTCCCTGCACCAAAGTCGGCGACAGCAACACCCGCAAACCCGGATATCTCTGCGCTAACGTGCGCTGAATATCCCCCCACGCAGCAGCGCTATCCGATGTCACCACCGCCACAATTTGCGGGTGTGCGGGAATCGGGCGCTTTCTGGCGGGATCGAAGAAACCCTCGGCTTCCAAGCGCGATCGCAATTGCTGCAACCGCAAAGCCTCCAATCCTTCCCCACCGGGTAGCGATTGCACAACTGTCAACTGGTACTCGCCGCGATTTTTGTACACCCGGATGCTTCCCAAAACCAGCAATTGTTCCCCTTTCACGGGCATTTGCACCAATTTTTGCCGCTGAGAATTCCACACCACGCAGCGAATCGCAGCGCTTTTGTCGGGATCGCACAGAGTGAAAAAGCAGCCGCTGGCGTGTTGCGAAACGTTCGACACCTCGCCGATTAGCCAAACTGATCGCAAGTTGCGATCGCCCTCCAGCAACTCTTGCAGGTATGATGTTAGTCCGCCCACCGACAACGTTGTCTCAGGAAAAATTGCATTCATTGATATTTCTAATTCCAGAAACCTAGGCTACTATGTTTAAGGTAATTTATTTGTAGGTCGATCGAGCGATCGTATATTAACTGCAAACAAACTAATGATATCAGATACAATGACTTCAATCAATATGCTGCGCCAAGAGGCTGCGGCGATCGGCATTACCGATGCCGAAGCCAGAAAATATGGCGATCTTCGGCATAAAAGAACTTGGTCTTTGGCGATCGAACATCATCTCTCGATGCAAGATTTTGCCGTTGGCGAAGCCCTCGAAGAGGATCGCGCAGAATCCGATTCTTCCCGCGCCATCAAAGACTCTCAGCCCCTTGAGTTAAAAGACTGCGGTATTCAGCTAACGGCGAATCTGGGCGAATCTCCCGTCAAAATTGAGAACCGCACAGCACCTCTGGCTTCGCCGCCACAGCCCGGAAGCGCGATCCTCTGCGAGGGCTTCGCTAACGGACAGCCCAACAATTCCGACCGCCGCAGCCACCAAAACCGAGGTTTTAAACAAGTAGTTCAAAACCACATTAAAGCCTTAACAATTGCCTCAGCATCCCGCACAAATCAACTCAATTCACAACTCCGCAATTGGGTTTGTCCAGAGTGCGGCCCCGATGGCGAATCGGGTTGTAATTTGTGCGGCGGAGAAGGTTTTGTCAGCGATATTGCAGCTATTGGCTGGACACTAGCTTATATGGAAATGTTGGGCTGTTCTGCTCGCGAAATAGAACCCCTCCGAAACTTTTCGCCTTCGTTGAATATTCTGGAAATTAATTTAAAAGTTTGTGTTGCGATCAAAAAAAGTAACGAAGTTCTAGCGCGTACAGAAAAATGGGTAATTGGTAATCGGTAATTGGTAATTGGTAATATAGCGGTTCTCAAAAAAGTGAGGTATGCCCTATGCCCTATGCCCTATGCCCGATAGTACCTCATATGAGAGCTTGAAAGGCTATATCAAATCATCATCACATCATTTCCTGTCGCTGACAAACAATACCGATTCTAATCCTTTCAAAGCAACTTCCAAATCATCATTAACAACCTGAAAGTCAAATTCTCCCGCCGCTTCAATTTCCTCCTTAGCCCGCAGCAATCTCCGGGCGATCGCACTTTCAGAATCTTGACCCCGACTCCGCAGCCGCCGTTCCAATTCTTCCCAAGAAGGAGGTAAAATAAACAGTCGCAAAGCCTCTGGAAACTTATTTCTAATTTGCCTTGCTCCTTCGAGTTCAATTTCCAAGATTACCCATTTTCCCTCACCGATGCCCTGTTTGAGAGCAAAATACGGAGTACCGTAAAAATTGCCGGCAAACTCGGCCCATTCTGCTAACTCGTCAGCCTCAACCATTTGTTCAAAACGGCTGCGGCTGACAAAATAGTAGTGTTTTCCCTCAATTTCTCCCTCACGGGGCTCACGAGTTGTCACGGATACCGAAAGATACAATTCGGGATGGCGATTGAGGAGCGATCGGACTAAGGTGCCTTTCCCCACACCGCTAGGCCCAGTCAGAACAATTAATTTACCGGATTTCATTTTTAGAATAGAAACTTGTAACAATTTAAGCTTTCGGTTACTGTATACTGTAAGTGCTCAAATTGCAACTGACAAACATCAATCATCCCGACCTTGACTGTCTTTGCCGATCGCAAAACGATTAGCCACCGTTTCCGGCTGAATCGCCGAGAGGATGACATGACTCGAATCTGTAATAATTACCGCCCTCGTGCGGCGGCCGTAGGTAGCATCAACCAATTGTCCGCGCTCCCGCGCATCAGTAATTATACGCTTAATTGGCGCTGACTCAGGACTGACAATGGCAATCACTCGGTTAGCCGACACAATATTACCAAAACCGATATTAATTAATTGAATATCCATGAAAATCTTAAATTTTGGGTGAACGAGTAACTATCAATCCTTACTTATTATCATATATATCAAAGTTTTTTGACAAATTGAAAATTATTCATAACTCAATTTTTGAATTTTTACCTGCTTTTTTTCTATTTTTTGAGTCGCCGTCCGCCCGTCTTCATCAAAACTTTAAAAAAGTAGCGCTGTTGACCGCTTATATTAAAGATTTGGTAAAATCCGGGATTTTTAGTTGCCAATAAAAGCCTTAGCTGTATCGAGAAAACAGCCCGTAAATATTGCGAAATATAAAGTTAACTTCTGGTTGAGGGAAAGTTAAGTAGAATCACTGATAGATTACAGCAAATATTCGCAAAGGGCAGTTTATACTGACAGTATTAACACTGATGCTGCTTTGATGGGCCTTCAACCTAAGCTAAAACCGGCGGGCGATTACCTACGGGATAGCTACGCGGCGCGTACATCATCCCCAATTTTGCACAAAAAGATTGGGGATTCTGTGCCAAACTACAGATGTTTCTTGCATGATGTTCTACAATTAGTCCAGGCTGTAACTTGATGGCGGATATGAATCAATACGGTTCACTTAACATATTTATGCCCCGGAGATCCCCCTAAATCCCCCTTAAGAAGGGGGACTTTGAGGGCATTCTTGTCCCCCCCTTTTTAAGGGGGGTTAGGGGGGATCTGTCTTAAGTGAACCGTATCGGGATATAAATATAATTTCAGTCAACCCTAAAATTCATTTTCGCAAATATTGCATAACAACTCGCATTACTTTATAAAGTGTTCTCGAATTGCTGGCTGAGGGACTTTCATTTGAAGAGAGTATTCGAGACTATTATCCAGATTTGCAGGTAGAGAATATTTTTCGCTGCGTGCGGTACGCTTAAATTATCGTTGAGGCAATTCACGCTACCGAAAATACGGTGAATCAGGCTCATTAAACTCTGCAAAAGCTACTTTTACGCACGCACAAACATCTTTCCAATCACGCTTTTGGCTACTTAGTCTCGTGTTTCTCGCTTTCAGGGAAAAGCATAGATGCGTACTGTAAAGAGAAGGTTGTTATATCGGTTCGATCGTCCTCAGTCCAAGTATCGCTTCGATCGATAACCGACACATTTTTCTCAACTAAATCGTTGAGTATAAGATTCGCTAAGCGCAAACGTTCCGTCAGCGACAGATTGCGGACAACTTCAGTATAAATTTCTTGAGCAGTCGTTGGCATAGTACAACCTCCTGTCCCTTATCTTAACCTGAATCAGCCGTTTTGTGCAGCGAGGCGAAGTAAATTCAGCTAAAAACAGGGATTAATGCAGATAAATTAACCCGCATTAATCCCGATTTTTACAAAATTAATTAAGCCGCAACTAAACCGCTGTGTCTTAACAAAGCCTTAGTGCTAGGTTCGCGTCCCCGGAAAGTTTTAAACACTTCCATCGGGTGCAAACTGCCGCCCAATCCCAACACAGTCTCGCGGAAGCGTTTACCCGTAGAAGCGATCGCACTTTCATCTTCCAAACCAGCC
>JBBSNU010000343.1:0-5902 GCA_038260455.1 Chroococcales cyanobacterium
ATGAGATCGCAACGCAGTTTTTCGACAATTATTCGGGCATCGCCTATATCTGTGAGGCTGAGGTACTGAGCGCGCACAAGTTCTGTGGGCCAGACGGCTGTTGAATCGAGACGAAGCAGACCTTAACACGAGTATACGAAGGCAATAACATCGCGTTCGTATACTCGTCGTTGCGTAATAGCGCGCTTGCCATAGTGAGCGCGCTAACACCACACCATCGATCGGTCAAGAGGAGCTTCTGTGTCGAGGATTGAGAATTTCTCAATTAACTGCCAGGAGTACCGCGATCGATCGCCTTCTTCACCAAATCGTCGGTAACATTCCCCGGTGCACCTGCAGGCCTAACTTCCTTAGCCATCGCACGAAAATCCTCGGGCTTGCTGCTTGAATCTGCCGATGTTGCAATATCTTTAGGAGCGGGAATATCAAATTGAGGTTTAGTTGCAGCGGCGGCAGCTTTGGCACCTGCACTTGTGCGGTCTACTTCACTAACGCTGAATTCTTTGGAAGCTTCGTAGTCTGCTGATACATCAACAGTCGGCAACTTCTGTTCTCCAGCTTCCACATTTTCAGTTATTTGCTGAGCGTCAAATGTTTGAGAGTTATTTGTTTCTTTACTGACTTCAGACATATCCGACTCCTTGCTAGTTTTATTTAATAATTCAATTTATCAATAGTAATTTAATTGCGTAGCTTTTTCATCTATCTGCAGATGTATCGGTGGCTTCTATCTTAAGGATGATTTTTTCCCTAGTGGCTGCTAAATATTACACCCGTAGAAAACACTAATTCAACCGCCAGCCCGTACCCCAAACCCTTATAAATCAGTCATTCCCCAATCAAAAATCAAAAATCAAAAATCAAAAATCAAAAATCAAAAATCACAGAAAAGCTCGGTAAGTGGGAAGCGAGCGAGACTTTAGTCCTGAGAGGAAAACGATCCGGCGATTTCAATCGCCTTGAATCCCCTTGCGGGGTAGAGGGGTATGGTTGCCCCTCCAGTGAGGATATGGTTGTCCTCTGCTGCTTTCGGAGTAATGTTAGCTTGTCGGTCAATGTTATCAGGGCTTGTTAGGCTAGCAGCACTGTAAAGCGTGACTTTAGAACTGTTTAACCACTAGCGACAGAGCAGGGGACTAGCTTCGCATCAAGCGGGTGTCATGACATAAATAACGTAGTCAGTTAAGACTATAGCTGGTCAGTACAGCTTGCTTGATTTCTCTTACAAGCTCAGTGGCTTGAGCCAAGAGTTACAAAGAAATTAGCGTAATGCGAAAAGCTCAGCGACTTTAGTCCTGAGATGAAAGCGGGTGGGGACTTCAGTCCCGTTCAATCTTCCTCGTAAAGTATTGTAACGATTCAGTCTTGTCTTACAATATCCGCGCTATTGTAAAGCGATATCGTGATGAGGTCGAAGTCATGCTGGTTTTTAAATTTAAAGCATACGGAAAACGACAGCAGTTTGACACTGTGGATAAAGCAATACGAACAGTACAATTCATCCGAAACAAAGCAATTCGCTTGTGGATAGATGGTGAAAAGATCGATAAAAACGATCTGAGTAAATACTGTGCAGTATTAGCTAAAGAATTTCCGTTTTGCGACAACTTAAACAGCATGGCTCGACAGGCAAGTGCAGAGAGGTCATGGTCGGCAATTTCCCGGTTCTACGACAACTGCAAGAAGAAAACCTCCGGCAGAAAGGGGTTTCCGCAGTTCCAGAAAAACAACCGCTCAGTCGAATACAAGACTAGCGGTTGGAAGCTGGCGACAGACCGAAAGTCTATCACTTTCACCGACAAACAAGGGATTGGAAAACTGAAACTGAAAGGGACGCGCGACTTGCACTTCTACCAGATAACTCAAATTAAACGAGTCAGATTGGTAAAACGCGCAGACGGCTACTACGTTCAGTTCTGTGTTCAAGTTGACCGTTCCGAAGTTGCAGAAGTAACTGGAAATGCCATCGGATTAGACGTGGGGTTAAAAGAATTCTACACCGACTCCAATGGTGTTGCGATTGACAATCCACGATTCCTCCGCAAGGGAGAACATAGATTAAAGAAGTCCCAGAGACGGGTTTCAAAGCGCGTCAAGGGTTCTAGTAACAGAAAAAGGGCTAGAGTGGTTCTGGGAAAACGCCACCTCAAAATAAGTAGGCAAGGTAAAGATTTTGCCGTGAAACTAGCAAGATGCGTAATCCAGTCTAACGACTGTGTAGCCTACGAAGATTTGAGGATCAAGAATATGGTGAAGAATCACTGTCTAGCGAAATCGATTAACGACGCATCTTGGTATATGTTCCGAATTTGGGTGGAATATTTTGGCAAAGTATTCGGAAGAATCACTATTGCCGTTTCACCCAGCGGAACCAGTCAAGAATGCTCTAACTGCGGAACGATTGTCAAGAAAAGTCTATCAACACGAACCCATACCTGTAGGTGTGGATGCGTGCTTGATAGAGATCATAATGCAGCTAAAAATATCCTAAGTCGGGGATTAAGTATGGTAGGGCATACCGGAACTTGGGGTAGCAATACCCTGAACGCTTGTGGAGAATTGACCGCTACTGATGTTGAAGTAATTCTGCATCGGCAAGTCGATTCGTAGAAACAAGAATCTCAGTGGCTTTAGCCCTGAGAGTGTCAATGACATTACCTCTAGGGGATGGTGACTTGCACTTACAAATCTTGATAATTATATATTCTGGAAGCATTTTTAAGGAACTTATTTATGAACTCACCCGCCGAAACCAATTCTCACGCTCTCTCCAACGACACTCAAAAGATGGTTCAGACAATCAACGGGTTGGGTACAGATGAAAAACTGGCGCTGCTCTACTTTATTTATGAAGAAATGGGAGATTCAATTACACCAGCAGCTCCCGAAGCCGCCGAACCAGAATTAGCTCCCGTGCTGCTAGGTGATTTTTACAACCTTTCTGATGACGAACAACTGAATATAATGCGAGCTATTGTCAACCGCGATGACACGCCTTATTCTCGCGCTTACGGAGCTTTAACTGCTAACAATCAGTTGGTGGTTTGGTATGCTTGGGCTGTTGGTATGGGGGACAAAATTGTCGATATCCCCGAAGGATATGAGGCAACCGAGGCTGTCAATGGCGTGTTGGGTCAAATTGAAGGTCTTGATTTTGAACAACAAATTTCGGTGCTGCGCGATGTAGCTAATAATATGGGTCACACCGATGTTAAACCAATTGCTACTCAGGCTGAAGTTGGGAAAACTTCTAGTCTTTAGATAAGACTCGGCGGTTGAAACTGCTAAGCGAGTCAAACGAAGATCGGAGTCGATGGAGTGAAGAAGAAAGGAGGCATTAAAGCCGGATTTGGTGTAATTAGCGGACATAAATAAACTTCCGAAATATCCGCAGGTTTGTATACCAACTCCGGTTTTAATACTTGTTTTTTTTAGCTCATGAGTATACTATGTCATTGCGAGCTTAGGAGCGAAGCAATCCCAGATTCGGCGATTGCTTTCCCTAAGCGCAATGACAATTAGAGATATAGCAATCCTAAATCATTATCCTTACCGCGAACATAAATGTGATTTCCCCAAAATCCATCTGTAGGGACACGGCAGTGCCGTGTCCGGGAGACGGCTTGGCCGTGTCCCTACAGAAAATCATTTAGGATTGCTATATGTCGATGTGAGTGAAGTACAATGTTTGCTGTCAGGAAGTGAGTTTTTTATGGTTAACTGTTCGCGGAATTTCGATCGTAAATGTCGAACCTTTTTCTAGTTGACTTTCTGCCGTAATTGTGCCGTTCATCATCTCGACTAAAGAAGTACAAATCGCTAGTCCTAAACCGGTGCCTGGATAAGGACGGGCTTCGGTTTGGTCGACTTGGCGGAATTTGTCAAAAATTTTGGGCATATCGGTTTCACAGATGCCGATTCCTGTATCCCGAACGGTGATACTTAGCCGATCGCAATTTAATTCCCGCACCTCAATCGAAATGCAGCCCTGATGCGTGAATTTAATCGCATTGGAAATCAAATTCACCAAAACTTGCCGCAGCCGCCACTTGTCATTAACTATAAACTGATCCTGCAAGCAGACGCTGACAGACATTGCTACATTCTTTTCGATGGCTTGAGTTCCAAATTCCCGAGCGGCATCCATTACTAAATGCGCTAAATTAAATTCTTCTATTTCTAATTCTGTGCGGCAACTCTCAATTTTTGAGAGATCGAGGATATCGTTAATCAGGGTTAGCAGGTTTTTACCGTTATTTAAAATGCGCGATACCATCTTTGTTTGCTTCTCAGTCAGCAGTTGTTGGTGCTGGCGCAGCAGCAATTGAGAAAAGCCGATAATCGCATTCATGGGAGTTCGCAATTCGTGGGACATCGTGCCCAAAAATTGGGATTTTAACTTCGCTGCTTCTAGCAGTTGCAATTTTTGCTGTTGAATGCGCCGGCCCTGATTTTCCAGTTCTTCCTGCTGGCGAATTAGCAGCTCGTTTTGCAACTCTAAAAGCTGTTCTTGCTTTTTTAATTTTTCGATCGCCCGCGTGCTGTTAATCGCGATCGCAGCTTGTTTTCCCATCACCGCCAGCAGTTGCACAGATCCGTCAATCGTCGCGCACTCTTTCCCGGTGCCGATCGCCAACACGCCCAAACGCCCAGTCTCCCCCGACTCGATCGCCGCTGCACAGGCCGCCGCCGGCACTCCTGAGCCACAGTCAGAGTACCACAGTTGCGACTCTCCCGTCGCAAACGCTTTCAACAGCAGGTTGTTTTGCACCTGCGGGGTTTTGCCTTTCTCAAAGTTTTGGGTACCTCCGACAGCGGTGAGTTTGAGGCCGCTGCAATCGCAGTCGGGGAGCGCCACCAGGCAAAATTCAGCTCCGGCGATCGCCTCTACAGTCGCGTCTGCGATTGCCTGTAACAACTCCGACAAGTTACCCGCGCGCTGGCTTAACAAATTTGTAAACCGATCGATCGCCTGCAAATCTTCCCCCGCCTGCGTTAGCGTCTTGTCTTCACACAAATTTTCGGCTCGGAAGTTAGCTTGCGAGCGCGCTTGGGGGCGCAAAAATTCTGGTTCTGCTTCTGTCCCGGCTTGAGTTTGTTCGATCGCGTCCATATCTGTGTAGGTTCCCACCCACTCTAAAACATCGTGACTTTCTGGGTTCGCGGGCGCTCCTCTGGCTAGGTTCCAGCGGTAAGTGCCGCAGCGCGCCAACAGACGAATTTTTATTTCGTAACTTGGCGGCGGGGTTTGAGGAGTGTGCGTTAGCGAAGCCCTCGAAGAGGATCGCGCCAAAAGACGAGGACGGTCTTCTGGGTGAACGCGGGCCAAATAGCCGAAACCCAAGGCTGCTGCTGCTGGTATCCCCGTATACTCCTCCCAGCCATGACCTAAATAAGTCGCCCAGCCCTTGGCATTTACTTTCCAAACTATGTGAGGAATTACCGATCGCAGGCGAGCGCCCTGAGTTTCGCAGTCCCAAACTTGCGGTTGGGAGGAGGTGATTGCTGATAGTTTGTGTAATACTTCCGTGTCGGAAAACTCGGAGCGAAAAGAGTTATTGCCGTGATAGTGAGTCATAACTGGTTTTTATCAATAAGCACTCAACTTGAGCCCTAACATCGACTCAAGACTCGCGCTGCTAGCTTTATTTATTTTGACTGCCCGAGTGCATCAAAAGTTTTTATGCTTTAAATCTATCTGAGTAGTGTTATCTTTACCTCTATCAAGGGGCGGACAATGGCATAATTCAGTTAAACTGTTAAAAACATTGAGAGCTTACCCGTCCCGCGATCGGGCGCAAGCCGGCGTTCTCCGCAAAATAACTTAAAAATTAACTTGCAATCTTGGCGACTGCATGAGTATGCTAAAAAAAGATGTGCGGCCTGTCAAACTCTAAATCAG
>JBBSNU010000344.1:0-5900 GCA_038260455.1 Chroococcales cyanobacterium
CAGGGTGGCGACTGGTGCGGATCGGAAATCGTGACTTTCGAGCTTGTAGCTAAATTTGACTCTGACTTTTAACCAGGTGCGCCGTGAACAGAAATCTATCAGCCCTTAAAAAAGCTTTGCAGTTTGGGATTAGCGGTGCTGTCGGCGGTTTTGCCGGCAATCTGATCACCGAACCTTTTATGCAGCGGCTCAATGATTCAACATCTGTTTTTGACAGTGTATTGTCCACAAGCCGCTGGTTTGGATTGGTAGGTGGCGGGATTGCTACTGCGATTATGCTCGGCTATTATTACTATATCAAAGGCAAGCCCCAAATTAAACAATCTTTAAAAAATGGCGGATTGTTTGGCTTAATAGCAGGAGCAATTTCTGGAGCGATCGCCCAAGGTATTTACGCAGGTATTGGCCCTAACGAATTATTGCGAGTAATTTGCTGGGGAATAGCCGGCAGTTTGTTAGGACTCGGACTTGCACAGCGGATTCCCAATTTGGGAGCGCTGCGCGGCATGGGTGGCGGCGGTGTGGGTGGCGTTTTGGGCGGTTGTTTGTTTCTTCTGTTTGCTTATACTTTATCGGGTACGGTGGGCCGTTCAGTTGGCTGTGCTGCGATCGGCTTTTGGATTGGAATTATGCTAGTTGTAGCCGAAACTTTGTTTAACAAAGCTTGGCTGGTAATTAGTTACGATACCGGAGCCAATCGCACTCTGACTATTGGTGCAGAACCGGTGACTTTTGGGAGTGATGAAAATTTGTCAATTATCTATATTCCTGATGTTTCGCCCTTAGCGATGCGGTTTCAATTGGAAGCAGGTCAAATTGTTTGCGAGAATGTCGATAGCGGGGCGGTGAGTTATTTGCGATCGGGCGACCAAAAGAGAATCGGAAACTGTACAATTACCGTCGGAAACTCTGACTTGCCCGCTGCAACTTCTGCTCCTGTCGGTCAGACTATTATATCACAAAAATTCCCAGCCGATTCTTCTAACAACGGTCAATTTTTGCTTAAATTGGGAAGTCGAATGATGCCTCTGACTGCGGGAACTCAGCTATTAACATCGGACATTCCGAGTTTAACAGCTACCGCGTCTAATGGTGTTGTAGCGCTGGTTAATTCTCGATCGCCAAACGAGCTTTCATTGGGATTGACCAATTTGGGCGATCGGGCTTGGTGGGCCACAGACATTCAAGGCGACATAAAAATGATTGAACCTGAAAGCACCCTAACTTTAGCCTTGGGAACTAAAATCGAATTCGGTGAAATCGAGGGCGAGATTGTCAGAAGCTAAATCATTAGTTGGTTCGTAGTGAGGACTTTAGTCCGCATCCAAATTAGCGGACTAAAGTCCGCACTACTAACCTTTTTGACTTTGGATAAATCAAATCGCCCATAATAAATTCAAGCAGAACTGCCGCTAACACCAGTCATAACCGCCGCACCAATCAAATGAGCCAAACGCAAAGCTTCAGGAACCTTACCAGTATCAGTCAAACGCTGGAGTACCAGCGCGATTACTTCCGGTTGTTCGCCGCACACTTGAAAAAAGAAAGGTTCAAAAGCATGAATTTTGCCAGCGCGACGCAACAACTCTAAACGGTATTCCAAGTCTGGTAAATAGCCGAGAGCTTTTTCAATAGCAGCTAAATCTGGTTGGCGGCGCATGACAGCAACGCAAGGAATTTGCAGCCGCGATGCTAACTCCCGAAGGTCAATAATATTGAATCCGCCGAAAGCAATTCCGTCTAATAAAACGAGATGCAATTGCGGCAGAAATTTGCCTCCGAGCAGTAGCTGACAAATAGCATCAGTGGCATCTAATCCATCTGGGAGGACTTGTCCCCAGACCATTCCTTCAAATCTGGTGCCCCCGCAGACTACTCCGGCGACGGACACCAGACTGCCGCTGGTACGAGAAAATGGAGCGTCGTCAAAGCCAATAACCTTAATTGTGCGATCGAGTCTGAGCAATTCTGCTAGTTTCAAAGTAGGGACTTCCCTAAACTAAAAAATTTTAGATTAATTTGACTTTTACATATTATCATAGACGTTAAAGACTCGAACGCTAAGTAAATTGACTTAACTAAACTTAAAATATATATCGATCAAAAGCTTGCTGTTTATGTCTGCTTCTTTCTTCTTTCTTCTTTTTACCCGCTTGCGAAACCGAAGGGCTTCCTTCTTCCTTCTTCCTTCTTCCTTCTTCCTTCTTCTTGAAAAGGTTTTAAACACTTGTCTAAAAAATACGTAGCAGCGATCGACCAAGGAACCACCAGCACTCGATTTATCATATTCGATCGCCAGGGACACATCATTTGCAGCAACCAACAAGAACACCAGCAGATTTATCCGCAGCCTGGATGGGTTGAACACAATCCCGAGGAAATTTGGCAGCGCACCCAAAGCGTCATTAAAAATACCCTCGAACTAGGCAAAATCGACCCCAAAGATATTGCGGCCCTCGGCATTACCAACCAGCGCGAAACGACAATTGTTTGGAACAAAAACACGGGCAAATCCTACGGGAATGCGATTGTCTGGCAAGATACCCGCACTCACAAAATTTGTACTAGCTTAGCAGAAGTTGAGGGCAAAGATCGATTTCGAGAACGATGCGGTTTGCCGCTAGCAACTTATTTCAGCGGGCCGAAAATCAAGTGGATGCTGGACAATATCGCAGGATTGCGGGAAGCAGCAAATCGAGGCGAGGCGATTTTTGGCAATGTCGATTCTTTTCTAATTTGGCACCTCACCGGCGGCGCGCACGTTACTGATGTTACCAATGCCAGCCGCACGATGTTGATGGATTTGCAAACCCTCGATTGGGATGCTGAAACTTTGGAAATAATGGGAATTCCCCGCTGTATGCTGCCAAAAATTTGTCCTTCGAGTCACATTTTTGGTACTGCAAAAGGATTGTTAGATGGTGTTCCAATTGCTGCTGCTTTGGGCGATCAGCAGGCGGCTCTGGTGGGGCAAACTTGTTTCAATGTTGGGGAGGCGAAAAATACTTACGGTACGGGCTGTTTTATGCTGCTGAATACTGGTGAGGCGATCGTCCCTTCAAAGCAAGGATTACTAACAACAGTCGCCTACAAGATGGGAGAATCGCCCGCTGTGTATGCTCTGGAAGGCAGTATTGCGATCGCCGGAGCATTAGTACAGTGGCTGCGGGACAATTTGGGCATCATCAACACATCTGCGGAAGTTGAAACATTAGCAAATACAGTCGAAGACAGCGCAGGAGTTTACATTGTGCCGGCGTTTTCTGGACTCTACGCGCCCTATTGGCAAGACAGCGCCAGGGGAGTAATTGCAGGTTTAACTCGCTACGCGACTAAGGCACACATTGCCCGTGCAGTATTGGAAGCGACAGCATGGCAAACGCGGGAAGTATTGGATGCGATGAATCAGGATTCTGGTGTCAAACTTTTGTCTTTGAAAGTAGACGGAGGAATGGTGGTAAATCACACGTTGATGCAGTTTCAAAGCGATGTTTTGGGAGTGCCTGTGGTGCGGCCGGTGGTAGCAGAAACTACTGCACTGGGGGCGGCTTATGCGGCTGGTTTGGCGGTGGGTTTTTGGGGTAAACTAGCAGAATTGCGGGATAATTGGGCGGTGGATTGTATTTGGGAACCGCAAATGCCGATCGCACTTCGGGAGCAAAAATACCGCTTTTGGAAAAAAGCAGTTACCCGCACCTTTGACTGGGAAGAATGAATCGCGAATACTGTTGGTTAACAGTTTAGCTTTATCTAGCGTAGCACCGCTCGATTGACATATTTAAAATTGGTTCGTAGTGCGGACTTTAGTCCGCGAAATGGAGCGGACTGAAGTCCGCACTACGAACGAACGAACCGTTTTTGTTATTAATTGACTGGACATGATATTATAGGGGAACCGCGAAGTATTTTCGTACAAAACCCCGGTTTCTGGCTACCAGTAATTCCTGTTAGTGCTATCATCTAAGAACTATTTATCAAACCGTAACTAAATAAATGATTGGATCGACTAAATTAAAAACCATTCTCACCACCGTTATATTAATTCTGACGCTGGCATTGGGAGAAATTGCCTTAAATCCCCCACCAGCACTAGCAGATACCGCTACAAATCCCGCAGCCGCAGCCGAAGTCTTCAGCGCCAACTGTGCCGGCTGCCACATCAACGGCGGCAACATTATCAGGCGCGGCAAAAACTTGAAACAAAAAGCCTTAAAAAAATACGGCATGGACTCCATCGCCAATATTTCCAACTTAGTAACCAACGGTAAAGGAATTATGCCCGCTTACAAAGATCGTTTGTCAGAACAACAAATTATCGATGTTTCAGCCTACGTGCTATCCCAAGCCGAAACCGATTGGAAATAGTATTTGTAGGGTGTGTCGCCATGAAAAATGCCTGCATTCAATCGACAATTTCACGGCGACGCACCTTAGTATTTGTAGGGTGTGTCGCCATGAAAAATGCCTGCATTCAATCGACAATTTCACGGCGACGCACCTTACACATGGGGCCCGTGAAAACAAAGTCATTTTTGTTAGCAAGACTTTTTCTAAATGGCATCATTTATTTGGTTTGTTTGCATGACCTCGCAATTATGCAGGTGCGTCGCTATGAGATTGTCTATATTTAGTTATGAATTTTTCAGGGCGACACACCCTACAAATTCTCGGATCAAAATAAGCAAAATAATTGTGAATCATGGAGGTATTGCAACTTGAATAACCATACTTTTTGGCGTAAAACTTTAACAATCATTAGCTTGTGCTTGTATCTAACCTTAGCTGTCAGCCCGCCCGCTTTGGCTTCAATTCACAAGTATCCAGAAGCGGGCGACAGAGTAATGTTTCGTTCCGTACAAAGCCTGCGCGATACTGATGACAAAGCGTGGCAAGTCGTTTTGTACAAGCGAGTAAAGTCGGGAGTAGTAAACTCTTTTAACCTGAGATTGGTAGGGTTTCCCGGAACTGAATTGGAGCACCCTGTGCCGCTGAATGTTGCTGCGGGAAGTCGCGCAATTGGCATGGCTAATGATATTTGGAGCGAGTCGGATTTGCCGATTAATGTCGGAGAATACGATTTTAAATCAATAATTACACAAGTCGAAAGTAATCAGCCTTTGCGGTTGAACTTGCCTGTGAAAGGTGAAAAAAAAGCTGCGTTGCTGGTTCCTCCCTTTGCTGTCAGAGAATGGCGACTATTGTTAGAAACCAACTAATGCCTATTGCTAAAATTTGTGCTACAGTTGTAAATTTGATATCAATTATAAAAGTTAGATGATTCCTAAACAGGGCAAGGGATTGCCATTTTTTTTTCAAAGTATGGCGCACTATTTATGTGTAGCTATAGTTTGAAGAATCGGTGTTAAATCATCAGTTCGATCGCATTATTGAGTAAAAATTGATACAATTTCCCAGTGACAAATCGATCGGTTAAAATATGCCTTAAGGTAGATTTGACCTATTTGAAGGCCGATCGCGAAACAAACTAAAATCAGAGTTAGTCTGGTGACACAACTCCAGTGTTTACGTGCGTGCCATCAGGGTGAATCTACTATGACTTTAATCAGTACCATTGTCGGAAAAGCGTTGAAAACCGGTTATTTAACGGTTGAGGCAGAAGAACTGTTGCGACAGCAGTTGCAGATGACTAAGTACGGTTTAGAAGATTTTGAGGCTTTTATTACCTTGCAAAAAGAGGTGATGGAGGGCAGGGTAAGACATCAGGCTTTGGAATTGTTGCGAAGTAGCAGGTGTTCTGCGACTGCTTGAATGTAGGTCGTAGGCGCAAGCCGGGGCGTACCCATCGCCCTTTTGGATAGAAATCCCGCTTTTGGATCAATAAGTGCGATCGATCTTATATTAATTACTTGGTTTGGGATCTTGCAACCGCAGATATTAGC
>JBBSNU010000345.1:0-5897 GCA_038260455.1 Chroococcales cyanobacterium
GCTGCTAGAAATGTTGAGGTTTTTCGGCTGGAAATCTTGGATTGGCGGCCGGGGGATTTTCCTGAGTTGGATTTGTCGATCGCCTGCGGGCCCGGTACTTACATTCGGGCGATCGCGCGGGACTTGGGCGCACTGTTGAATGCAGGCGGTACTTTGGCTTGTTTGACTCGTACCGAAAGCAGCGGTTTCTCGATCGACCAAAGTCTCACTTTTGCAGAATTGGAACTGCAAATACAGGAGAATACATTCAGCCCGATTTTGCCCTCGGCGGTTTTGGGACACCTAGGCGCGATCGTCCTTTCTCCTGAATATACCAAACGCTGGTTTCAAGGACAGCGCCTCCCCATTCCTGAAACGCCGATCGGGGAAGAGGAGGAAAGTAGCAACAATCCCCCCGCAAACTTAATACCCGAACCTCCCTATCCCTTGCAAGTTTACGATCGAGATGGTAATTTTTTAGGTATCGGTCAAGTAGCAAACTCCGAAACAAGTACCATATTGTCTCCTCAAATTGTGATTTAGTTATCCAAGAGGTAACAATAAAAATATGTGGACAGGACAAGATTTTGCGATTAATTTAATCCAGCGCTGAGGTAAAAATTGTGAAAGCATTGCCGATCGGATTAATTCGATGCTACAAAATGGTGATTTCTCCTTACTTGCCTAACGCCTGTAGGTTTCAGCCCACTTGTTCGCAATACGCGATCGAAGCAATAGAAAGATTTGGGACAGTCCGCGGCAGTTCAATCGCCGTTAAGCGGATTTTGCGCTGTCATCCTTTTCATCCAGGGGGTTACGATCCAGTACCTCCCAAAGATAACGAGGAAAATTAGTTTTTAGTTATCAGCATAATTTTAGTTATTAATTAGTGCGACAAGAGGCTTTGCACCCTCATGGCTAACACTCCCGAGGGGAATCGTACCATTTGAAATACTTCGACTTCCTTCGGCTATGCTCCTCGGACAAGTCGCCCTACAAGTTTGAGATTGAAAATTTGAAAATGGCTGATAAATTAAGGGTTTCAGAGGGAGCATCTCAGTTTTGCAAAAAGCATTTTTTTATTGAGCGTGCGAGCGTCCCCGCTCGCGTATTGTACGCAGGAGCGAGCGGGGACGCTCGCACTATAAATGCTTGCGCTGAGACGCTCCCGTTTCAGACACTGACAAAGGAGTTCCATTATTTGAGGGAACTGGTATCGCTACCTGATCTCGTGTCCTGTCTATTGACAACAATAAGATTGGATCTGTGCGGACAAGAGTATGCAACGGATCGATCGCACTCTTGTCAGCACATATTCGTTTTTGTTATGGTAATCTATCTGACATGATATGAGGCGGTTAAATTAGCAGCATAAAGTTTTTTTAAATGAGTAAAATTCAGTAATATTACTGTTATATTTCACAACTCAGCAGCTATATAATGGTACAAACAGAGTACAGGGGATGCGAGTTGATATGTCTGCTACCGCAATCGGATACAAAATGTTGTCCCATACTATAGCCGTCCTCGGCCAGAAACAAGCAACTGGAAAACTCCTGTTAGAGCAAGGAGAACAACAGTGGCAACTTTACTTTTTTCGGGGTAGTTTGGTTTATGCCACAGGAGGAGCGCACAGGGCGAGGCGCTGGTACAGGGCGATCGGGCAACACTGTCGCAACTTTCAAGTCGATCTTCGAGACCTCGATGCTGGGGAACTTTGGGAATATCAACTGCTTCAACGAGGGATAGCAGACAGCGAAATGAGTCTGGAACAAGCTAAGGCGATCGTCCGCAGCAGCGTTTCCGAAGTGTTCTTTGCTCTGATCGGTCAATCGGGTTTGCGCCGGGAGTGGCGTCCCTCTTCAAAATATTTTTCTAAAGTGATCTCTGCTTTGATGCTGTCCGTAACGGAAGTAGAGCAAATTTTGTGTTCTACAGAACAAATTTGGCAGCAGTGGAAAGCAATGGGTTTGTGGCTGGTAGATCCAGAACAAGCACCGCTTTTAAAAGCGTCTGCCGACTTGGATAAAAATCGATTTAGTTCTAATTCTTTGATAGCTTTGGCTAACGTATTTAACGGCGAAAATACTCTTTGGGATATTGCATTTAAGAAAAAACAGTGCGTCACCGTGGCAACTCGGGCTTTAGTTAATTACATCAAGCAAGGTTTAGTAAATTTCCGCACAGTACCAGATTTGCCATCGCCGATAGAACAGTGGCGCCTTGCCGCGGCGATCGCCCGCCCCGGCCGCCCTTTGATTGCTTGTATCGATGACAGTCCCACAGTCTGCGAATTTTTAGAGCAAATTTTATTGCCGGCAGGGTATCGAGTCCTAAAAATTCAAGATCCGATGCAGGGAGTGGGCATTATTGCCAAACACAAGCCTGATTTAATTTTTATGGACTTGCTGATGCCGAATACAAGCGGCTTTGCTTTGTGCAATTTTTTGCGAAAAACACCGGCTTTTCGGGAAACTCCGATCGTGTTTTTGACAGGTCAAGCCAGTATAATTGACCGCACGCGAGCAAAATTAACAGGTGCTTCCGATTTCTTGAGCAAGCCGGCGAGTCCAGAACAGGTTTTGCAAATAGCTGATAAGTATTTGAAGGCAAAGGGCGATCGCAGCCCTTTAGCCACGCGCCACCACGATTTACTCAATTCGCACCAACTTACCTTAGCAAATTCTTGAACCAAAATTCTGCTTAAAAAGTATCGCGGGCGATCGCGTGGATCAGCCTCGGGCGCACTCTACAAGCATTTAGGCCGCAAGCAAGCTCTCAACCGTGACAGCCATCAGTCATTAGACTTGAGTTGCACTGAATCGCAAACAAGATTGAATTATTTGCGTCCATCAGTGTTAATCCGCTTGAAATCTGCGGTTAACAGAATGAGAGATTGGGGATTG
This sequence comes from Chroococcales cyanobacterium, assembly GCA_038260455.1. GTDB lineage: Bacteria > Cyanobacteriota > Cyanobacteriia > Cyanobacteriales > Microcoleaceae > Microcoleus. The sequence continues at coordinate 2,886 of JBBSNU010000345.1, forward strand.
AGGGATTGAGAAATCGATACCTCATCTTTCGCTCGAATTGCTATAATCCATCAAACTTAATATTTTAACTATGAGCGATCAAACCCCGCAGGTAAGCGTGGTAATTCCGGCTTACAACTGTGCAGCTTACATCTGCCAAGCCGTAGATAGCGTGCTGCACCAAACCTATACAGACTGGGAAATTATTGTAGTAGACGACGGTTCCCGAGACGACACCAGATTAATTTTAGAGCAATATGGCGATCGAATTCGCTACATTCACCAACAAAATCAAGGAGTTTCCATCGCCAGAAATCGCGGTATCGAGCTAGCCCGAGGAGAATTCATCGCCTTTCTCGATGCAGATGACTACTTTTTACCCCACAAAATAGCAGCACAAATCGCTGTATTTGCAGCCCAACCAAATCTAGGAATAGTCCACAGCGGCTGGCGTCAAGTCAACAGTATAGGCGAACCAATAAAAGATGTCAAACCCTGGCAAAACGTCCCTAAATTAGACTTAGAAATGTGGCTGCGGTGGAAACCAGTATTACCGAGTGCGATGGTATTTCGCCGCCATTGGTTAGAGCGCGCCGGCGGATTTGACCCTCGATTTCCCCCAGCAGAAGATACAGATTTAGTGCTGCGTTTAGCCTTAATGGGATGCGAAGCAGATTGGCTGCAGGAAATAACTGTTTGCTACCGCCAGCACGAACAAAGCGCCATGTACAAAGGTTTACCGCAGGCTAAATCCCTCGCCGCCGTCACGGACAATTTTTTTGCCCGCCCCGAATTGCCCGATAAAATACGTTTGTTGGAAAAGCAAATTAAGTACAGTACCTTAGTTTGGATTGCTTGGTATTTGCACCGCACCGGGCATTCTGTTGAGATGGTAGAGTTTTTGCAGCGTTCTTGGAATTATACGCCTTATTTGCCTGTGGAAACAGTCATTAATTGGGCGGACTGTTTTGCCGAATTTTCGCGGGATGCGGGGAATGAATTCGATGCAGATTTATTAGCTCAATCTCCTGAGTGGCAGCAGTTAATGCAGTGGACAATACTCGCGATCTAATTGGAATTTAAATTTTTTGTCAACAAACAATCATATCACGAGCGATCGCCGATAGTAACAAAAACCGTTCGTAGTGCAGACACGATATCAAAGCCCAAGGATGCCTCGCCGCCCAGGATCATCTCAGTTTTGCTATAGTGCGAGCGTCCCCGCGCGCGGGGTGTTCAATACGCGAGCGGGGGCGCTCGCACGATAATAAAAAAAATGCTTTTTTCAAAACAGAGATGCTACCCGCCGCCCCAAATCTGTCAACAAAATCCGCACGGGTGATCGAATCTTACTGCGGTTAATCTATCGCCCGCGATATGACACACCAGGGCCGATGAAACCTGGTTTTTCACCGTTGTTAAAGACTAAGATCCAATATTTGCTTCAACTCTCAACTGTTGAAGGTTTCTGTTCGTTAGCAGCCTTGATATCCTGCCACCAAACATAGACATAAGGCCATATCAATGTCTCATCATCTAGCTTCACTGTCACCTCATAACGGTTAATATGCGTGAGTTCCCCAGTTTGGCCATTCAAATACAATTGTTTGGGATTGTCGGTAATAATTTCTACCCTTTGATTCAACAGCGGCTGCATTTGCGTAGAAGAACCATCAAACGGATTTTTGCCTTTTAGCGCATAGCCGCCAATCACGGATAAGTACATTAAAACCATAAAAAATACCGTCAAAAAACCCACCATTAGCAGAGTTTTTTGTGGCGAAAAATTGGTATAAAGGCTGGCAACTCCTACTATCATAGTTCCGAAAAACAAACAACTTGGCAGTACCAGCCCATCTCCCAGAAACACGATACCAAACAATATCAGTACGAGCTGACAAGCAAATAATGCAGCCACCAAACTCCACCCAGTTAGCAACGATGAAGACAGCAGCCAATTCATTGCTACAATCAGGCCGATCGCCATTGCAACAATCAAAAGCGGTGGCGTATCATACTGTGTGAAGGGAAGAAGCACAAAAAACACTAAAGCATAGGCACAACTCGCAATAACATAGGCAAATTGACCAATTATTTCGTTCCTGTTTAACATTGTTAAAAGAGTGGCACTGTGGATTACTTAGGGTCGATCGACTTAATAAATTGTTGCACAGGCTGCGGTAGAGCAGGCACAAAAGTCTTTCTAAAACCCCTAACATCAAATACTCGCCACAAAATACCCACCGCTACCATCAAGAAAAATAACGCTCCCAAAAAATTGAACGCACCATACAAAAAACCGCTATCTCTTTTTTTCGGCGGCGTAATATGTTTCATCCGATATACAGCCGGCTCGTAATCTCTAGACTCCTCGCGACTGCGCGGCGGCTTTTTGGCGCGCCCAGTCGCACTGCGGTTCCCAGTGAAACCCGTGTGATTAGTTTTAGTAGAAGCGATCGGCGAATTCAACTCAGAAGTGCCGCGCATACCCGTTAACTTGCTAGCAGAAGTCCCGGTTTTACCCACAGCAGCATCCTGAATTCTGCTGTTAGAGCGCTGAGTCGATTGGCGATCGGCGAGGGTACGCATCAAACTTTGCAATTGCTGAGTCACCGCCGGCGGGCGTTCCCCTTTCCTCGCCCAATTTAACAGCATCGCCCCAGTAATCCCGCAGAGATTCGCAGCCCCCACAGAAGCCAGCCGCTTCAGTAGAGGCTGGCTGTTTGACACAAAAATCAACAAAGCCTCCGGGTGTTCCTGAGCCAAACCGTAAACGCACTGAGCGGTCGCCACCACTAGCATTGCTTGCTTGCTTTGATTTTTGATCGAAGGTTCGAGACCTCGGTGCGTCTCTTGAGCGTCAGTTGCAATCCAGCCGCTTTCGGCAAAAAAGCGCATAAATTCCCTAGCGATTTGTTCGATAGCCGGTTCCACCGCTTCGCCGGTAAGACGATCAATTTCGTCGTACACTACTTCCGGGATATAGCAAGTTCCCACCTTGGCATATTCTTGCCACACTTGGGTTCTGCCAGC
>JBBSNU010000346.1:0-5887 GCA_038260455.1 Chroococcales cyanobacterium
GCGGCAGGTGCAGTGGCTCTGCCTTTGAGCGTTTTATGTATTGACACGTAGATGCACTCCTTGATATTTAGCTAATAAAAAATAGCTAGGAGGTGCTATTTTTTCTTTATTTTAGTTCTTGAGTTTGGTTAATGTATAGGTCACTTAAAGAAAATTTACATAGATATTGGGAGGTTGCAGGGGGCGATCGCGCTTGCTGTGGATGAGAGTCTGCGGGGCTGCTAAATTTGCGATCGCAGTAAAGCTCGAAAGGCTTTCATAGCGACATTTCTGCCGGCTGTTTTGCTTTGTTCGATATACTGGGGGATGAGATGGGCGATCGGGAAGTTGGGAAACTGGAAACTGCGATCGGCCTATATTTATTTTCCATCTTGCAAGACACTGATTTGGAGGTTGTGGCCGTTGTAGCGCCACAATTCGGGAACTCCTAATGCTTCGTAGTTGTTAAGTTGTGTGCGCGATGTGATGTCGATTTCGATGGCTAAATCGGGAGGGGGGTCTGTGGCTAAGTCGATGCGGCTTTTGCCTCTGACTGCTGCTTCGTTTTGGATGTAGAAACAGTCATCAGCTTCTAATCCTTGAGCCATTTTTGAATTTTTTAATGTGGTTGAACCCAAAGACCAAAATTCTATATCTAGTTCTTCGAGGAGAATTTTTACTAAGTCGCCAATCAGGACTTTGCCAATTTCGTGTTCCGGTAGCGGTACCATGATTTCTAAGGTTCCGTTGCTGTATGAAAGTCGGGATGAGCGGTTTTCTCCCAGTTCGGCTAATATGGTTTCAAACATCTGCCAGGTTATGTCTTTTAGCTGTAATTGATTTCCTGGTTGGACTATGATTTGTTTTAGTTCTAGCTGCATAGTTTGAGTGTTTTAAATCGAACTGGGTGCCCTACTTTTTCATTAAGTCGTTACTCTCAAAGAATTTCGATAATTCTCCGGCAGCAATTCTATTTGCTACTTCATTGGGATGTTGATCGGTTTTGTGTACCCAAAGCTTGGAATCATTTTGACCAACGAATCCATTCAATAAATCGACAAACGGAATTTTTAAAGACGCACAATAGTCTTCTATTATTTTGTGAATATGTCTGAATGGATAGCTATCATCTAGTTTAAAGAGTACCGGGTATATTGCAACTACAAGCTGGAAGTTCTGTTTTTCAGATAGCGTTTTTCCTGTCCTGAGCGCATTTTTCATTGTTTGCCAACCGGGGCTATCTTCTAAATAACCATCTTGGTAATGACGAATCATTTCCTGATATAGAATAGGTTTTTCAATGCTTCCGATCAAAGCGTTGATAAAAAACGAGTTTTTTCTAACTTGATCCAGTACCTTTGGTCGAGACATAAAGTTGATTGTTCCTGTTCTGTCTGCATCATTCAAAAATACTACGATTACTACTACGTCTGGTTTGAATTTTATTACATATTCCTCAAGCAACTTGATTTGTTCTTTCGTGGATGTTCCTGAAATTCCAAAATTTAGAACCTCGGTGTTAGGATGTTTGGATTGTATTGCGCGTTCAAAACTTACTGGCAAGGTATCGTTGTCTTTTACACCCATCCCAAGGGTAAAAGAATCACCGAGGAATGCTATCCTGGTTATACCATTAGCTTTCTCAAAGGCTCGATCCAATCCCCGAAATCCTTTGGCATTTATGGTTCCTGACACTTCATTCTTTTCGTTAAAATATCTTCGAGGATTGTCTGGGTAAGTATATAATAACTTTCCATTGGGTTTATAGGCATATATTTGTTCTTGAGCAAGTTCCTCGTTCCATACTACTACCCTAGAATCGCCTATATTTAACAATCTACAAACTCCTTCTGCTAATAGAAAAGATAGTAGTATGCTAATCACTAACGTATAGAACTCGTCATTTTTAAGACGTTTTTTTGTGACAACAAGAATTAGCAATAAAAAAGTTATAAATGCCGCTAAAGGGAGATCAATAATATAATTCGCAATTCTCATGTATTAGACATATCCTCATTAACGATGAAATTTATTAAAAACTAGGGCGTGCACTCAGGTCCTTCAGCAGTTCTCATTCCTCCTATGAGAGTTTGGACTATCGCACACTGCTTACCACCGCCGTTAACAGCAGCAACTGCGACTATAAATGAAGTTTTATCTGGATTGCCTTGGTAATCAAAAGTGAGGGAGGATTTTTTAGGATCAGTAGAATCAGGTGTACTAAAGGTAAGTGTAATAGTACCGGGTTTAATTTCGCCTCCAACATTTAACGTCTGGGTATTACCGCCCGTGGGCAGTGGCGGGACAAACGTAACTGTTGGCGGGTCAGCTACGGGGTTATTTGGCGGATTAGGATCGTAGTTGAATGTAATTGTGACTGGGCTCTTAGTTCGCTTGGCCTCGCTTTGTGCAGTTCGCAAGGTTTGGAAAACTCGATCGTTCACTGTGCGGACTCTTTGTCTGTTGATGAATCCCAGCCAGCTCGGAGCGGCGATCGAAGCAAATATACCTAAAATGAGGACTATGATCAGCAATTCTATAAGAGTGTACCCTGCATCGTTCTTTTTGGATGCAGTATTGGGGAAATTTTGGCGGGCTTTGGCGGTAGAGTTATGCAAAATTTTTAATAATATTGGTGCGGTTTTCATGGTTTTATCCTGTTTTTGCGATCGGCTGACGGCGATTAGGAAATGTGTTTCAGCTATCAGTTAGTTTCCTCGCGCACCTAAACCTTGTACTTGCACGCTTACTGTTGGGAAATAGGCCGCTTTCTTAGCATCATAATCAGCATCGGTTTGAAGGCGGCGGAGGCTATTGCCTCTGATAGTTACTCTGGCTAAGTTTCGAGCATTATCAACACAAGCGTAAAAGCTATTTGTACTTGGGTCTGTTACTTTTAGAGTCGCTTCTGGAACATTTGTCGCTGCCGCTAACCCTATTTTAGTTTGAGGAGTACCGAGAGCCTTTTGACACTCCGCAACATCAAGTTGCTTGGCGCTGTGGTCGATGTAATTAACTAACACTTCACCAGACCCCAATTTAGCGTTTGGTTCCGTCACATTCTCCAGGGGCTTAGTGAGGTCAAAAAGTCGATTATAAGCTGGACTGCGTTCTTGTCCTGTCTTTACAGAATCATAATAAGGCTGGGTAGCTGGACTTGCTGCTCTAGGGTCTTTCAGTCCGTCTCGAATTTGATACCGAACTATACGGGTAGGACAATCTGTTCCTGATGGTTGACACCAAATAGGATTGTTATCATTAATCTGGTAGTAGGCGACTAATGATAAAACATAGGCGTCATTACATGGTGTATTGGTAGTATTGCAATTACTTGGGTTAGGAGTGTCCGCGGCTGTTGGAATAACGGGAAGAGCATTTGGCTGAAGCTGTCGCTTCCAAAATACGAGAATTGGAGTTCCTGCGGGATCGCTAGTAGGTGGAATCAGGCTGCTTTTAATAGCATTAACTCCAGCGTTATCGTAAATATAAATAGCTTGACTCAAATCTTGGGCGATGAAATCAACGGCGGCCTGAATGTCTTGCTCGGTGTTTGACTTGACTTGTTCCCTCCTGTCGGTATTCAGCATATCGACTACAAAGGCGAGCATCGGAGTGATGATTAAAAATGCCATAATTGCTCCCACCAATAGCTCAACCAGAGTCATACCCTTGTCTGTTTGAGCTGGCTCGGAGCGGTTTCGCGGGTGCTGATTTTTGAGAAGCAACCTGAGTAAAGTTTTCATTTTGACTGTTTCCTTTGTCAAATGGGGGGAGCGATTTTAATTCGATCGCGTGGACTATGGCTTGGTACGATCGAACAACGATCGATACGCGGACGCACCGCCTTCTGGGGCAGGAGGAATTTCTGTACTCATTACTACCAATGGTGCATTGGGATTTCCCAGTCCAGATCCAACTATAGATTGACCTGTAGTTGTCAAAGTGCCAGTAGCATCCGCTCTGTAAACCCGCACAGTCAAACCGTAGCCAGCTTTTTTCGCATCTAGATTATTAGCACTTACAGATTGCCGCACACCCTGAACACGAAAATCTTTGTTGCCTGTACAACCGGAATTTTCATCCAAGTCAACGCAGTACAAATTGTTAACAGATGCAGGAGGATTACCATTATCTACGGGGGGAAACTCCCCATCTGAGGGTTTAATCGCCCCCGATCTGAGAGCATCAATGTAAGCTCTTGCCGCCTGCGTGGCCAGTTCCACCCGTCGCGCTTGTACGCGAGTTGCTACTGAGAAGGCCATCACGGGGGCGATCGCAATCATCAGCACCGAAACTACAATCATCGCTACCAATGACTCGATAATCGTGTAGCCGCCATCTCGCGATTGGGATAAATTTTGCTGTGGTTTGGGCTTAGTCATAACTAGAACTCCAGTAATTGCGAGGCAGAAATTTAGGGAGAAGGAGGACAATTAGTTGGTCTGAAAGGAGCATCCACAGCGTAGGTATTCGGGGTGGCTGCAAGTTCAGCACACATCAAAGTTTGTACCCATTCGTCATCGCGACCTACTTCCCGGAAATACTCATCCGGCTGAGTCTGTCTGGGAGGAGTGGTAAATCTTTGGGTAAACAAGTCAGGTGGCTGAGATAGCAAGCCTACATCGAAACCCCAATCCCGTTGTGGTGGGAAGAAATAGGGAAGGCGACCTGCACCATCAGTTCTATATTTTTTGTCGGGAGCGGTGTAAGCATCAATTGGTGAAGTCGTTGGTCGTTCAAACAAACTTGTTAGTGTTGGCGTCGGCAGAATTGGCTGATAAGGAGCCGTGCTGTAGGCGCTACGATTTAGTTGGACGAAAGAACCCTTGATGTCGGTTGCAGTATCCGTACCGTTGATTTGCCAGCTTTCCAAAAAACGGGGCAAATTTTGTAGACCGCCGTTGGACTCACCGGTGGTATTAGCAGGGTCCAGAGCTCGGGAAGGACTGTCCCCCGATCCTACGATCAGATGGAAACTTGTCGCTGTAGCTCTCGGTAGCCACCCAGTTTCTTTGACTAACTCACCACCTGTGGGTAGATCTGCTGAGCCTGCCGCCGGTTTCACCGTTTGGAGCTGTAAGACTGGCATCAGCAGCGGCTCGAAGGTGGAACTTGTTAAAACTGGCAGAGTTTTACCATTCCAGTCGGTCACATTTCTGTTGACCACAAACGGTAATGGAGTGTTACCGTAAGTTACAGAAGTACCACTTGCTGTTGCTGTTGTAGCGAACCACAGAGAATTAGCTTTTGGTGTCCCAGCACCAGGAGCGACTGTTCCGCCATTAATGCCGTAAGGCTGTGGAGTTGCCCCTCCATTTAAATTGCCAGCAGTTCTTGGGAATGCAACGCGACGGGGGAATCGCTGTAATGCTGGAATCGGAGGGTCAGCAGTTGTTCCGGCTTGGAACACATTTTGACGGTTAGTTGGGTTGTAAGCTGTCAGGCCACTAGCAAGCACCTCTGCCGCTGTTTTTACCGTGTCGCCAACCACCGGAATTGGATTGACTACCCAATCCGTGGGGTCTTTGCCACATTCAGAAACCGGCAGTTTTATGCAAGTTTCCATCAAATACTCTGGGAAAAGTCCGCGCCTTTGAACAGGGGTGACAAAGTTGTTGAAGTAAGAACTATTCAACTGGGGAGTTGCATAGGCAGAATCTATGAGTGCTGTACCCGTACCAGGCAACAAGTTGCCGTCACTTAAGAAGGCCCCGCTAGTGAGACCGTTAGTAACAAAATTGTTGTGATAAAAACCTTGTTCTTTCCGAGGTTGTACAGCAGCAGCGCCCGCATTATTTCTGAGGTCAAAATCCCCTTCGTTGCGGAAGCCAAAGCGGTAGTTTCCTGAAAGCAGAGTGACAGCATCTGCTAGTACCGTTGCGGGACGCCAATTATCACCAGTGGTACA
>JBBSNU010000347.1:0-5882 GCA_038260455.1 Chroococcales cyanobacterium
ACATTTTTCACTTTTTATTAAGTTCTAACAAAGGGTGCGAGCGTCCCCGCACGCTTTTTGAAAAACTCGCGCGCGGGTACGCTCGCACTATAATAAAAAAAATGCTTTTTGCAAAACTGAGATGCTCCCTACCCGGAGGCTCTGCCTCCCTTTCCCCAAACGAGGCAGAGCCTCTGGATCTAGATTCCCAGGCTAGAGCCTGGGAACCAGTAATTTTTAGTGCTGTCTCCGCTCGTGTCCTTTACACAGCAGGCGAGCGGGGACGATCGCACGATCGAAAAAAACATCATTTTTGCGATGCCGCAGATGCTCCCGTCGTTTCCCTACTCGCAACCAGTTAATTACTGTCTTTGCTTCGAGTAATTTCCAGAGTAATTCTGCCGCCAAAGTCAGGAATCGGAGCGGCCGGTTTTGAGAGTTGGAGCTTAACTTTTTCGACTAAATGCAGTTCTAAAAGCGCTTGAACAATAGTATCTGCCAGCTTTTCTATCAATAAAAACTTCGAGTTTTTGACAAGCTGTTTAATCAGAGAAATTGCACTTCGGTAATCGAGAGTCTGTTCAATATTATCGCTTTTGCCGGCGGCCGATAAATCTAGCCAGAGAGTGACATCCACTTCAAACCACTGGCCCAATACTTGCTCTTCAGGTAAATAGCCTGTGTAGCCGTAGCAGCGAATTCCTGTAAGTTGAATACAATCCATTGTGAAATAAACAAAAAGTAAGTTGTCTGTACCAATTTACATTGAAGCATATAAATTTTCGGTTCTCTCTCTATTTCTGCGCCCAAATCGCCAAAAAAAAGTTAATTCATATTATGTCGGGTCGATTACCCGAAATCAAAACAGGGTGCATCTGTGTTTTGTATTTGTAGTAGTGCTGTAGATAACTCACCTGTTTTATATCGTGTCCGATCGATTAACCGCACAGATCAGGTTCGTAGTGCGGACTTCAGTCCGCTCTTAAACAAAAGACCCAAATCCCCACAAATATTGGTTCGTAGTGCGGACTTCAGTCCGCTCTTAAACAGAAGACCCAAATCCCCACAAATATTGGTTCGTAGTGCGGACTTCAGTCCGCTCTTAAACAGAAGACCCAAATCCGCACAGATCCGTTTTGTTAGGATAATCCACCGGACATGATATAAAGTACGCGAGCTTTTGAGGTGCTCGCACGCTCAAAAAAACATCCTTTTTGCGATGCCAGATGCTCCCTCAAAACAGTTTGAGCGTTAGGACTTGATTCCTGGGATGATGCGGACTAAAGTCCGCACTACAAACTAAGAATCGAAAACTTAATAACTTAAGCACATCCTACAGTTTTCTTTCCTGTAAGTTGCCAGATCAAAGGAGGCAGAGCCTCTGGATCTGCATTACCAGGCAGAGCCTGGTAACGAGGAATGATGCGGACTGAAGTCCTCACTACAAACTAATTTTATTGCGGATTCTATCTTAAATCTCAAAAGGGATCTCCCTTCTCCAACCTGTCAAGCAAATCCTCTGCAACTTGACACCATTGTTGTCTAATTCCTGCATCTTCTGGCTTATCTGTCAAGCTACGACCTTTTAATTGTGGATATTTATTGTAAAACAATTCATCTACTTTCTGATAAAAAATATCCCGCTCGATATTCAGATTTTTGCGACGCTTGCCAATCTTTTCTTGACGAGCGATTTCTGCATCCAAAGACTTATCTGAAGAAGGTTGCCGGTCGGTAAATTTGGGAATTTCCGGCAATTTTGGGAAACTCAAACCAGATTTTATCGCACTAAAAGCTATAATTCCGGGCAATAAAACTACGCTTAAACTCGCTATTGATTTCCACGGAATTAACTTAAATTTGCTGGTGTTGCTGTTGATAACTTGATTGTTTTGCACAACAGGAGGATTGTTATTGGTAGCTGTTTGAGTGCTTTGGTTAAAGGGGCGGCCGACAAAGTTCATTGTCACCATTTGGGAGATGATGCTGCCAATTTGGGATAGTTTTGGATCTTTGAGTGCTTCGCGGACTTCTTTTGCGGACTGGTAGCGATCGCCCGGTTGTTCTGCTAGCATCTTATCTAACACTGTTGCGAGGTTTGGACTGACTGTGACGTGCGATCGCCAATCCCAAGTTTTGTTATGGATATCGTACAATTTTTGAGGCTTTTTGCCGCTTAGCAGTACCAAAGCCGTGACGGCTAAAGCGTACAAATCGCTAGCGGGAGTAACTTTTCCCAGCCGCATTTGTTCGGCGGGCGAATAACCTTGTTTGCCGATCGCAGTATCCGATTGTCCGCTAAACTGAAATAGGGCGGTTGCTGCGATTTGCTTGACTGAACCGAAGTCAATTAAAAATGGCAGTTTGTCAGCAGTGTGCTGGATGATGTTGTCTGGGGAAACATCGCGGTGAATTAAATTGCGGGAATGAATGTATTCTAAAACGGGTAAAATCTGAAATAACAGTTGAGTAACTTCCGCTTCGGTAAAATTGTTACCTGGCTGCTGGCGAGATATCAATATTTGTTCGTAGGTTTCGCCTGGGATGTAGTCTTGGACTAAAAATAAAGATGGATTACCGCCCAAATCGGTGCGAAGCAGTTCTCGAAAGCGGGGGATTTGCGGGTGTTGGAGGTTGTAAAGCATATTCGCTTCGCGATCGAACAATTCGGCCGCTTTGGGGCTTTGAACCACCGGGGAAAATTCTTTGAGCACGCAGTTTTCGCCGTAGCGGTTGATATCTTCTGCGAGGTAAGTGCGCCCGAAGCCGCCGCGGCCCAATTCGCGGATGATGCGGTAGCGTTTTTCGAGGGTGGAACCAGGGGCGAGGAGGGATGAGTTAGACATAAACAACGGTGGATTGTTCGAGTTGGGGAGTCCCGGAGCACAGTATAGCTTATTGTAGCTAAGTTTTTTTGGCTGTGAGGGCGATCTTATAGCCTTTCTCAAAAAGGTGAGAAGTTAAGATTTTTGATTTGTGATTTTTGATTTTTGATTGGGGGATGGAGGGATCGATCGGTCAATACCTCATATGAGAGCTCGAACTGCTATACATTAGATTTGAATTGCAGCATAAATCTTTGATAGATAGATCGACCGCAGATGAAAGGCAGATAAACACAGATGGACGCAGATAATTTCAAGAATAGCAATTCAATGAAAGCACAAGGTATATTGCAATACTCCAAAAAATCAAATTTCATTTGATTCCCATTCTAGATTAATATGCAGCTTATTGTTAGTCACAGAAGTTACAGCTTCTACCCCCAAGTATCATCCAGAATCATTAATTTGTCAAAAGCTTCATCGACTTCGAGTTTAGTATAGATATTAATCCAAAGAGTTTGACTTCCGGCTATTTCCGGGTCTGTTTTGACTTCTAATTCTAATCTTTCTCCAGGAAATAGGCTGGTAATTTTTTCGTGAGCTTCAATAATTAAGGATGTAATTGTTTGTTGGTCGATGATGAATTTAAAAGTTTCGCGTGAATCGGGGATGGTGTAGAGGGTTTTGATTTGATTAAATGAATTAATTAAATCATCAAAGGCTTTGCTCTTGACACCTGCATCTTGAGTAATGGTCATAAAACTAGATGGGGAGAGAAGTTTGACTGTTTAAATTATATAGCAATCCTAAATCATTTTCAATAACTGGTTCCTAGGCTCTGCCTGGGAACCGATGTCACTCTTGCTCTGCCTCGACGGAGAAAAGGTCGGCAGAGCCTCCGGATCTGCATTACCAGGCAGAGCGAAAGTAACGAGCAATCATTTAGGATTGCTATAGTCGATATCAATTTTATGGGTTAAAACAGCACTTGGGATAGTTTCAGGGCTTACACATGGGGCTAGAAACCCGGTTTCTACGAGTTTTGCGTTTGGTAACGAGAAATATACAAAGAAACCGGGTTTCTGAAATCGCGAGTGCGATCGATAATTTGTGAATCGGCAAATCGCGATCGGGGCGATCGCACTATGATATTCTACAACTCGCGATGCGTAAATTCCCGAGCATCTTTCCCGACATAACTCGCAGCAACATGACCGTCTCCAACAACTCGATACTTATAGGTAATCAAACCCTCTAAACCAACAGGCCCGCGAGGCGGCATTTGCTGCGTACTGATCCCCACTTCTGCGCCGAAACCGTAGCGGAAACCATCGGCAAATCGAGTTGAACAATTGTGATAAACTCCGGCTGCATCGACTTGATTTAAAAAAGTTTCGGCGGCTTCGCTATCTTCGGTAATAATCGCATCTGTATGTCGGGAACCGTAGGTATTGATGTGATTAATTGCCTCTTCTACAGAATCTACTATTTTGATTGACAAGATCAAATCGCTGTATTCTGTAAACCAATCTGTTTCTGTCGCTTCGGCTATATTTTCTAAGATGCGGCGAGTTGGTTCGTCTCCCCGCAATTCGACTTGTTTTTCTTGCAAAGCTTGGGCGACAGCGGGCAAGAAAATGGGGGCGATCGCACTGTGAACTAACAAGGTTTCAATCGCATTGCAGGCGGCTGGATACTGAGTTTTGGCATCGACCGAAATCTCTACGGCTTTCTGAATGTCCGCTGCTTTGTCTGCGTACAAATGACAAATTCCATCGGCGTGTCCTAACACGGGAATCCGGGTATTTTCCTGCACGAACCGCACGAAGGAATTAGAACCTCTGGGAATAATTAAATCTACATATTCATCCATTTTTAGCAGTTCGATTGTTTCTTCCCGCGTGGTGAGCAACTGCACTGCTGCGGGATTAACGGCTGTTTCTGCTAATGCTTGATGTATCACTTTTGTCAAGGTTTCGCAGGAACGGACTGCTTCTTTGCCGCCTTTGAGAATAACGCCGTTGCCAGATTTGATTGCTAAGGATACTATCTGAATTAAGGCTTCTGGACGCGCTTCAAAAATAATGCCTAAAACGCCCAAAGGACAGGTTACGCGCTTTAGGATTAATCCTGCGTCCAATTCGCGATGAATTTGCACGGCACCGATCGGGTCTGGGAGTTTGGCAACGTCTCGCACGCCAGCGATCGCACTTTGCAACTTGCTCTCATCCAACTTCAGGCGATCGTACAGCGGTTTAGCAATTCCATCCGCCTCAGCAGCCTTGCAATCAGCAGCATTCGCCGCTAAAATATCCGCAGCAGCAGCTTCTAAAGCTTTAGCAATAGCCTCAATCGCTTGATTTTTAGCACCGGCGGACAAAACGGCCAATTTTCTAGCAGCTTGGCGGGTTTTTTGGGCAATTTCAATAATCGACATAGCAGTAACTTTTAAATAGTTTTGATTGTTGAGTTTTGAGGCAGTAATAGAATTCGCCCAAATAAATTAGGCGGACAGTTTTCAATCTTAACAATTCTCAAGGAAATTCTATATTTTTGTTGAGACTCCTTATGGCACTCCGCAATTATAGGTTACAACAGTGAAGTATAGATAAAATCCCACGGTTATTTCGATTTGTCAATCAGCTTAGGAGATTATTATGTCATCTCAAGCCCCTTTACGCAAGGCCGGGCGATCGCCCAAAGCCGGCGTTAAACTAATACAGAAAACTGGCGGAAATCTCGTTTTAGCTTCCGGCGTCACCATCACCCTGCTGTTTGGTATGGTGTTAGCGCTATCCTTAGCCTCAGTTTTGATTCTCAGCAGTCCCGATCCAGTTACCGGATTGGCGATCGCACTTCCGATAACTCTAATTTTTAACATTGCAGCTTTTTTCCTATCGCCTTACTTGATGGACTTAACCCAAAATTGGCTGTACCAAACTCGCTGGGTTTCCCTAGCAGAAATTGAAAGCCAGAGTCCCGAAGCAGCGAAAGTTATTAAGAAGGTTTGCAAACAGAAAAACCTCAAACAGCCGCGGTTAGGAATTATCGACGATCAAAACCCCACAGCTTTTACCT
>JBBSNU010000348.1:0-5879 GCA_038260455.1 Chroococcales cyanobacterium
AAAGAATTATCCGCTATTTACGCGGAGATTGGACGCAACGATTCACTAGGCTTAACAGGCCGCCCCGTGCGCCGTTTGCGGAGTTTGACGACTTCCCGGGTGTTCAAAATTCGCGGAGAGGCGATCGTATTTCTTCCCTCATTTTTGGACAGAGAAGAATTTTACCTAACTCTAGACTACCATTTTTTAGTATCTAAAATTCAAAGCGAAATAGCTCACATTCACCGCCACTGGTATCAGTTGGGACGACCCACGGTAACACTGATGCTGACTCACGCGATGCTCGAAACCGGCCGTGAAGCACTGCTGCAATTGATGAAGCAACTCCGCGATGGAAACTCGGGAAATACGCCTGTCAAACTCGGAAATCTCAACCAGTTAATGCTGACCGCTAGCACCGAGAGAATTGATTTCATGCAACATTTTGAATTCACTGAATCTCCAGTGACAGGTGTAGTAGAAATCCCAACATATCTGAGTTACAATCCTGAAAAAACTTGGCCTTTGGGTCACACCCAAGAATTTAAACTAGAGTGCGAAACTAATCCTCAATTATTGCTTGCCAGCCTGCGAGATTCAGAGAATTTGTACGAACAAATGGAGTTGCTGCACACGCTGATTCGCCTCAAAGGATTAAATTTTGATACAGGATTTGGCGGTGCGGAAGCAACCGTTGAAGTTGTGGATTTGCTCAACGAAGTTTATACGAAAGCTGGAGAAAGTTCGCAATCAAAAATTCAATGGGCAGTGATCCGCCACGCTGCTGGATTGCTGGACAAAGTTGATATCAGCTTGTCGGATGCGGTAACAGACATTTTGGTGAAGCAAAAACAGATTGCTGTGGGGAAAGCCTACAGCGAAGACTCGCTGATTTCGCGGCCTGGTTCTTACACGGAAATCATGGACAAAATTCGCGAATTCTGTGGAGAAGACGTTCGCGATCGAGTTCTCACCCAAGAAATTCTCATTTACCTAGGCTTGCTAATTAAAGCCGAACCGCAGTTATTTAAAGGGTTGCTGACGCTGAGAGTTAGCTACTTCATTTTGCTGTTAACAAGCGAATTAGCCCGCGAATTGGGAGTTACGCAAAATGAAGCTTACGAACAGTTAATGCAGCTAAGTCCCTTTGAAATCAAAAATCGCCTGCGCCAAGTTTTGACAGAATACGAGGAAATGAATCAAATCCTCAAACAGCAAGAATCCCTGCGCGTCAAACAGCCGGAAAAAGATATTGAATGGGTAGTCGCGCCAGTGTTTGAGGAGCCCAAAATGCCTGCGGGTGGATGGCGGCGCAAGCGGCAAATGGAAGGTGCAGTCAACCGCGTACCGAAGGATTTTTATCCGAGTGTTTGGGGATTGCTGCGGCACTGCCAAGGCTTGATTATTGGCGATAAATTAGAGCGTCGAAATCGCTTAGATAGCGATATTATTTTAGCGGAAATGACACCGGGAGAAAAGAATTTTGCGCTCCAAATCGAGCATTTGCTGAACAAAATTGTAGCGCCGGAATACCGACAAGTCAATATTGAGGCGCTGATGGAGTTGGCGGCAATCGCCCAGCTAAATCCCGAATTGAAAGTAGAAGAATACATTGTTTTAGATGTATTAGTCGGTCACGCGGTGCGGCTGAATTGGCAGGGAAAACACCCGGAAAGAGCGGATATGTACGATGAAGATAAGGCGGCGGCGTGGCAAGGTTTTTACAATACTTCGCCCTACGTTTGCGCGAGTCACGTGCTCGATGCTTTCCGATTTTTGACGAGGTTTGGATAGATAGTCTTTGACGCATAGATAGTCAGAAACCGGGTTTTTTACTAAAATCTTTCTTGTTACCCGACGATTACATAAAAAACCCGGTTTCTTTGGTTTTGCCGTTCATCAAAACAAAATCTCGTTCACAAATCAATCAACCAAATATTTTTAGTAAAATAATGTCAGCTATTAGTTCAACTACACGCGCAACTATCAAAGCATACTTAGAAGTTTTTATCGAAAATCTTGTCAATGAATACAGAGGCAGGCTAATACCGAAACTTGATATTCCAGCAGCATATTTATCATGCGAGTCCTCCAAAAGTCAATTGAAACCGTTTCAGGCTGCTATTATGCCGTCAGAGTTGCTCCGAATTAACGAATTTGAAAGATTTTGCATCAGTGGCTTGGGTACAACCTATGAAGAATGTGCAAAACTCATTGCTTTGGAACATCACCGAGAAGCACACAGAAGCTATGAAATTACTGGCGAAGTTAGCATCGAGGCAATCAATGAAATCGAGCGTCAGATAGCGCTATTTGAGCAATCGGCAGACAAGAATGCCAATAAACCTAGTTTTGAAGAAATGATCGAAGCTGTTCTTGATGCTCAAAAAAACAATCATTTAGTTAGGCGATCGGTCAAAGCAGATTTGTACGTGCTTGCCCGTGACGGGAGCAAGTTTTTCTTTGAAATTAAAGGATCGAAACCGAATAAAGGACAATGCTTGGAGGTGATTCAACGGCTGTTGAGATTTCATTTACTGTGTGAAGAGTCTCGCCCCGATGCTCAATCTTATTATGCTATGGCTTACAATCCTTACGGCCCAAATCGTTCTGATTATAAATGGTCAGTGGCAAGGAAGTACACGCCTTTTGATCAAGCTATAATTATGGGACAGGAGTTTTGGAATATCATAGGAGGAGAGACTGCCTATGAAGAACTTTTGGATATATATCAAGAAGTCGGACGGGAGAAGAGTAAGCAGATGCTTGACGATCTTGCTTTCTGATTTTAGTAGAGTACAATTTTCATGCCAGCAATACCTAGTTTGAGGCTAAAACCTTTGATTGACAACAAACCGATAACGATTAGCCTCTTTGCTGGAGCCTACGGTTTAGATTTAGGACTCGAAAAAGCAGGCTTTCAAACAGTAAGTTTAGTAGAATTAGAACCTGATGCTACCAAAACTATCTCTCTAAATCGTCCTCACTTATCCCCATGCGCTGTACCGAGAGATATTTGCCAAGTTAACCCCGAAACCCTATTGCAAGAAGCGGGAAAACTATTAGGTTTAGATAGACCTCTGCGCTCTAATGAAGTAGATTTAGTAACTGGCGGCCCCCCGTGCCAACCCTTCAGCACAGCCGGAAAACGCGGGTCTGTTAGCGATCCGCGCGGTAGCTTATTTATGGACTTCATACGCATTGTTGACGAAATCAAACCCCGCTTTTTTATCATGGAAAATGTTAAGGGGTTGCTGTCATCTCCTATTCGACATCGACCTCACGAGCAGAGAGGTTTAGGTTCCCCGCAATTAGAACCTGATGAGATGTCTGGTGCAGCTTTACAAGTGATTTTGGCAGAGATGAAACGAATTGGTTATGAAGTTGTGTATGATTTGCTCAATACTGCTGACTATGGCGTTCCTCAATGTAGAGAAAGAGTCATTTTTATTGGTTATAAAAGTAATGATTCAGTTACTTTGCCCCTGCCAACTCACAGTCAAAAAGGTACTGGTAAAAACCCCAAATGGCTGACACTTAGAGAAGGATTAAAAGATTTAGTTGACCCTCAGCCAGAATTTGTCCCTTACTCAGAAAATCGTCTCAAGTATTTGCGTTTGTTAACCGCTGGTCAAAACTGGAGGGATTTACCCAGCGAATTAAAAGAAGCAGCAATGGGAGGGGCATATAAATCTGAAGGCGGTAAAGTTGGTTTTTATCGACGCTTAGCGTGGGAGAAACCGTCACCTACTGTCACAACCAGTCCCCATCAAAAGGCTACAGATATGTGCCACCCTGATGAATTGCGTCCTTTGAGCGTCAGAGAGTGCGCGCGAATTCAGACATTTCCCGATGATTGGGTTTTTTATGGCTCAACAGCTTCTAAATACCGTCAGATAGGGAATGCAGTTCCTGTATTATTGGGAAAGGCGATCGGTGAATATCTTTACCAGATCATTAAAGGCGATCGAGTACAAGGGCGAGAAATATTTGAGCAACTTTCTTTGTTCGCATAACTAAAACTTGAATTTAACTTTAGGATATATAAAAGTGTCAGATCAACTTCATGAATTGTTAACGTTTGTCTTAGAAAAGGAAGTGGGATTACCTGCCAGAAAGTCTCAATCTTTCGCGGGCCACTTTGCGGATTTAGAAGAATTTCTGAGTTTAATAGCAGAAACACTTAGAAACGGTATCAGCAGTATTTATGGCAAAAGAGCTCTTAAATTTACTCCCGATGAGATTGAACACATTTTAGCATTTACATCTTCAGGTAAGCTTTCGCTGCAACTTACTATATCTGAAAATTTTCTAGCTAGTATCTGTCGGGACTTTACAAGGCGGCAGTTAGCTATGGTTGACAATCTTACTTTAGAAAAAATTCATCCCAACCCATTTTTAATTAGGGCGTTAAATCTCGATACTCCAGCAGAAGTTGTCAGACTTAATGTTTATATGGCTGCCACTAGGTCTATTGTTACTTCAATGGGATTTTTTATTGAAAAACTATTGATATCTTGTTCTGAAAGTGCAGAAAGTCCGCCCGGTAAGTCAGGATGGGATGCAATCAAAACTACCAGTGATGGCGATCGCTGTTGGATACAGGTCAAAAGCGGCCCGAATGATATGGATAAAGACCAGATAGTATATTGGGCTGACAAAATTCAGGAAAAAATTAATGCAGGCGATCGCGCTTATATCGGCATAGCTTACGGTAAGAGAACTAATAAAACTGTAACTTTTGGTTTGCTGAAGCAACTGCTGCCCAATTCGGAAATGAGCACTTTAATCGGTCGAGAACTGTGGGATTTTGTCAGTGAAGATACTGATTTTACTGTCAATTTGTTTGAGGTTTTGCGTCAATCTGCGAGTCAAGTTTTAGCACAAAGTTCTATTGCTGATGCGATCGAAAGGTGTAGCGATCGACTAATTGATGAATTTATCGGCAAATACGGCGAGGGAAGTCAAGGTGTTTTTAACTACATCGCAGATATATTTTAGCTCCAGCGGTTTTCATTTGCATGAGAGGATAATTCGTAGTAGCGCCCAAGCGCTACTACGAACCCTAAACTACAAAACCCCTTTAGAACTAGGAATCCCACTGGCGCGCCGGGGATCGACTTCCACCGCCATCCGCAGAGCCCGCGCAAAAGCCTTAAATGCGGCTTCCACAATGTGATGAGAATTTCCGCCCTGCAACTGTCTGACGTGCAGTGTCATCTGAGTGTGGTTCACTACCGCCGAAAAGAACTCTCTGACTAATTCGGTGTCATAAGTGCCGATTCGCTGGGTGGGAATTTCCAAGTTGTAACTTAAATGAGGCCGTCCTGAAAAATCTAGCACTATTTCAATTAATGCTTCATCTAATGGGGCGATGAAGTGCCCGAAGCGAGAAATGCCAGATCGATCTCCGACAGCTTTTGCCAGCGCTTGGCCTAACGTAATGCCCACATCCTCGTTCGTGTGGTGGTCGTCGATCGCCAAATCGCCGATCGCCTGTACGTCCAAATCGATCAATCCGTGAGAAGCAATCTGCTGCAACATATGGTCTAAAAACGGAATCCCCGTAGACGCTTTGCAAGTTCCCACACCGTCGAGATTCAGGCTGACAGTGACATCCGTTTCTAGTGTCGTGCGTTTCACCAACGCCGCCCTGGCGGGGGTGTTAACTGAACTTGCAGGAGGTACTGGAGGGCGATCGATTATTTCCATAATTCCCAATTTGTCATTCATAGTTATTGATAATTAGTAATTTGGGGTTAGCACTTTTGTAGCGGACAACGGACAGTTATTGACAGTTGACTGTTGGCAAATCTTGCTGTCATATCAAATCCGGTAGCATCGGAATTATGTAGTGGGCTCCGGGGCCCGCCCGCGCGGGGGGGCGGTCGGGGGCGCGC
>JBBSNU010000349.1:0-5877 GCA_038260455.1 Chroococcales cyanobacterium
CGAACACCATCACGAACATCACCACGAACATCATCACCACGGACAGGAATCTCACCACTTAGACAATGATGGATTTGTGTCGATATCATTTCAGAGCGATCGACCTTTTGATGTCCACAAATTTCAAGAATTTCTCACCGAGACAATGCCTTTCGATGTTTTTCGGGCAAAAGGCATTCTCTGGTTTCAAGACAGCCCGATGAGACACATCTTTCAACTCAGCGGCCCCAGATACGAACTAGATGCAGATGAATGGGTTGTCGCACCTAACAATCAACTCGTAGTCATCGGCCGCAACTTAGATACAGATGGAATTCGAGAACAACTTAACAGTTGCTTGGTTTAAAATTTGATCTGTTTATAACTCAATACGCTTGGGTTAACACTATTTATTCCCCGGAGATCCCCCTCGCATCCCCCGAAAGCAAGGGGGACTTTGAGAATATTCTTGTCCCCCCCTTGGGAAGGGGGGTGCCAGGGAGATC
The DNA here is from genome assembly GCA_038260455.1 of Chroococcales cyanobacterium. Classification (GTDB taxonomy): domain Bacteria; phylum Cyanobacteriota; class Cyanobacteriia; order Cyanobacteriales; family Microcoleaceae; genus Microcoleus. Next base: position 486 of record JBBSNU010000349.1, read on the forward strand.
GGGCTTAACTGAACCGTATTGGTCTATAACTTTGCCGTTTGTAGTTGCGCTATTTGCGTCAATTGCAAGTTTTGCTAACAACAAAAACTGTGTAAATACTAACGGCTAATTTTATTTAGAAATCGATAAAAAGCTATAAATCAAATTATAAAATATTTCATTTATGAAGATTGCAATTCTTGTAAAAATTGGTATAATGGAGTAGTTACTAAAAGTACATTCCACTTTTAAACATTTTCACAAAGTGCAAGCATGACTTTATCTAGTCGTCCAAAACTGACCGATCGCAATGGTGTAGAGCCGTCTATCTCTACCCAATCTCAACCCCCTGTCTCAGATGAAGAAATGAGACAAGCAGTGCGTACATTACTGCTAGGATTGGGAGAAGATCCAGACCGTGAAGGGTTGCGAGATACGCCCAAACGAGTTGTCAAAGCCTTGCAGTTTCTCACTGGAGGTTATCGTCAATCTCTCGACGAACTGCTCAACGGAGCAGTGTTCACAGAAAATGCCAACGAAATGGTATTAGTTCGAGACATTGATATTTTCAGTTCCTGCGAACACCACATCCTGCCAATTATTGGCAAGGCACACGTTGCTTACATTCCCAACGGCAAAGTAATTGGACTGTCAAAAATTGCTAGAATTTGTGAAATGTACGGGCGGCGACTGCAAGTGCAAGAACGCTTAACTGCACAAATTGCTGATGCACTTCAAGGATTGCTAAAACCTCAAGGTGTAGCAGTTGTGATCGAGGCTACTCATATGTGCATGGTAATGCGGGGAGTGCAAAAACCCGGTTCTTGGACGGCGACTTCGGCGATGCGGGGAGTGTTTGCTGAAGATGCCAGAACTCGTCAAGAATTCATGAGTTTAATGGCGCACAAATCAAGTTTTAACTAGCTAGAATTGTCGGCAAAACTTGCGTGTTTGCAGCCTGAACAAAGAAAAGAGAGTCATATTGGATATTGGATTACCATATTTCTCTCTTTTCCTTTCCCTCTGTGTTCTCTGCGACCTCTGCGGTAAAAAATCTTACCTAAACTGAATATGGATCAAAAATATTTGTGGATTGAAGCTTTAAAATTTAACGATCGCGGTTTGATTCCGGCGATCGCCCAAGACGATCGAGATGGTACAATTTTAATGATGGCTTGGATGAACAAAGAGTCAATTAAGCAGACTCTAGCTACAGGTGAAGCTCACTATTGGAGTCGTTCTCGATCGCAATTTTGGCACAAAGGCGCAACATCCGGGCACATCCAAAAAGTTAAACAAATATTTTATGATTGCGATGCCGATACTATTCTGCTAAAAATAGAACAAATTGGCGAAATAGCTTGTCACACAGGTGCGAGGAGTTGCTTTTTCAATTCAGTTGCGCTACCGATGCGCGCAAATTGACAAAAAAACTCGGTCAGGAGTCCCCGAATTAATCTATAATATTAGCGAAGTAAACCGCTACTTGGAATCATGTCCGCAAATACCGCGCTACCCGCAGCCCTAGCTAAAATCGTCCAGCGCTTCCAGCGACACTCCGATCCGAAACAGCGCTACGAACAACTGCTGTGGTATGCCAAGCGACTCCCAGCATTTCCCGAAACCGATAAATTAGCAGAAAACAAAGTTTCTGGCTGCGTATCGCAAGTTTATATTACCGCAAATTTGACTGACGGAAAAGTTTTGTATCAAGGCGATTCAGACGCTCAGTTAGTCAAAGGATTAGTAGGCTTGCTGGTGGAAGGTTTGAGCGGATTAACGCCTGCTGAAATTGTTAGCGTTACCCCAGATTTCATTCAAGATACGGGATTGAATGTGAGCCTGACACCTTCCCGCGCTAACGGCTTTTATAACATCTTTCAAATGATGAAAAATAAGGCACTTGCTTGTGAATTGAGCAAGCAAGCTGAAACAAATTAAAAAAAGAATCAACAGCCATGACTCAAACTACAGATTTAACAAAATCAAATTTTGGCAACTATCCCGCCGCAGTTCAAGAATATATCTGGAATTGGAAAGAAACGCAAATCAAAGTTATTTACGAAACCAGAGGACAGGGCAATCCAGTATTGCTGCTGCCTGCTTTCAGTACGGTTTCCACGCGAGAAGAAATGCGTCCTTTAGCAGAATTATTAGCTCCTAAATTTCAAGTTGTGAGCTTAGATTGGCCTGGTTTTGGCGAATCGGATCGCCCGCGCACCGACTATCAACCGCAATTATATCATCAATTTCTCAAGGATTTTGTTGAGGCAATTTTTAATCGTCCGGTTGCTGTAGTTGCTGCCGGTCACGCTGCGGGTTATGCGATGCAATTAGCGCAATCAAAGCCCAATGTTTGGTCAAAGATTGTGTTAGCTGCGCCGACTTGGCGCGGGCCTTTGCCGACGATGAGCAAGCAGCAAAGCGGTTGGCATGGAATGGTGAGAGAATTAGTACGATCGCCCTTAATCGGTCAATTCCTGTACAAATTGACCACTGCGCCGTCATTCCTGAGTTTGATGTACCGCCGCCACGTCTATGCCGATGCAGCAAAAGTCACGCCGGATTTCATTCAAAATAAGCGCAAAGTTACTCAACAAGCAGGCGCGAGATTTGGTTCGGCGGCTTTTGTCACCGGAGGTTTAGATCCGGCAAAAACGCGGGAAGAATTTGTCGCAAACTTCCAAGAATTAGCAGTACCGGTGATGGTTGTAGTTGCTGAGAAAGCGCCTCCAAAATCTAAGGCGGAAATGGAAGTATTAGCTCAATTACCGGGAGTGGAATCGCGAGTTATTCCGGGAACTTTGGGCCTGCACGAAGAGTATGCGGCGGATTTGGCAAATGCGGTCAAGTCTTTTCTTTAACCGTTCGTAGTGCCGTTCGTAGTGCGGACTTTAGTCCGCTCTTAATCTGCGGACTAAAGCCCCCACTACGAACTAATTTTATTGCCCCAATATATCACAAGCGACACACCAGATCGCATATTTTTTTAAGTTAGCTGGCGTAAAAATTAAGTGCTATTTGTTCGATCGATTCAGTTAAAAATTGCAACTATTGCTGCAATTTTTTGTATTATTTGCTGTGGATTTTGTCAGCCTGTTTTTGCTGTGACAGATTCCCCCATCGCAGGTGCGATCGACTTTCACATCCATTCGTCTCCTGATGTGATTCCCCGCAGGTTGGACGATTTTGAGGTAGCTGAGTCAGCCGCGCGATCGCACATGAAAGCAGTTGTCTTAAAAAATCACTATGGCAGCACCGCAGCACGGGCCGTTCTAGTCAATAAAATTGTACCGCAAATCGAAGTTTTCGGGGGAATTGTTCTCAATCATTCCGCAGGCGGGATTAATCCCGAAGCTGTAGAAGCAATGCACCGCATCGGCGGCAAATACGGTAAAGTAGTATGGCTGCCAACCGTTGATTCCGAGCATCATTTAAAGGTTTTTCACAAATCAGGAATCGGGATTAAAGTAGCAGAAAACGGCAAAATTTTACCGGAAACAGCAGCGGTACTCAAGATTGTAGCTAGAGATAATTTAGTATTGGAAACCGGACACATTTCCTCAGCAGAAGTTATGGCAGTTGTCCAGCAAGCCAGACTTCTCAACATTAAAAACATCCTGATTACCCACGCAATGGCAGATGTACCCGGTTTGTCCCTAGAAAATATGCAAACAGCAGCCCAGATGGGAGCGTTTCTAGAACTAGCATTTGTCAACGATTTGATGGGAGAAAATGCCGCCGATGACGGACACAAAAACTGGCATCACGTTTCAATTAATCAGATGGTAGCAGCCATTAAACTAATCGGAGCCGAGCATTTCGTTCTGAGCACCGATTTGGGAAGGAAACCCGATCCTTTACCTGCAGAAGGTTACAAATTATTTGTAAAAAAATTGAGGGCTGAAGGCATTTCTCAGCGCGAAATTGATTTAATGATGAAGGAAAACCCAGCTCGATTGTTAGGAATTTAAGCCTACATGACTTACGCACTGCTCCTCAAGAAACCGGGTTTTTTAGCGAATCTGTAGGCTAAAACGAAGTATTGTTGTAAAAAACCCGGTTTCTGACTATCCGTGCGTATTACATCCGTGACATCCGTTAAATCCGCTACAAAATCCGCTACAAAATCTGCTGCCGAACTTTCCTTCATTCTTGATTGTCTTTGCCACGCACATATCCGTTATCTACAATCCGCCAAGCACCGCCAGAATTGCCTGTCAAATCGCAATCATCCACCGTAGCAATGCCATCTCTGTAAACTACAATCGCCTCACCTTCATTACTATTAATCCGACAGCGGCGCACGATCAATTTTCCTCCCAATCCGACACCGATTCCCAGACTGCCGTTATCATAAATATTGCAATCTTCCACCGTTGCTTTCCCATGATCCGAGATAAAAATTCCGTTCCATATTCCATCGTGAATTTGACAGCGGCGGATTACCGAATTAGCCTCGGGGCCGCAAATTACCACCACAGAATAGTTGGCAGAAGTGATATCGCTGTCTTCTAAAATTAACTCGCCTCTACGAATATCTACAGCATAATATTTCCCCGTGGCGATCAGCGTCAAACCTCGGATTAAAGCGCTATCTGTTTGCATTTGAATGCAGTTTGAGTCGGTGCTTTCCACAGTGACGCTACCCGCTTCTGTGCTGCCGATAATTTCCACAGATTTGTTGATAATTAGACTTTCTAGATACAAACCGGGCTGTACGTAAATGCGCGTACCCGAAGCCGCATTTTTTACCGCTTCGCTAATAGTAGTATAATCGCCTTGACCTTCTTGGCAAACAACAAAGTCTTTACTTTTTTTTACTGCTGGTTGTGATGTTGATTCTTCAATTTGATCTGCTAATTCAGCCTTGGGAATTTCTCGATCGCCCTTTTCGACAATTGGCGATTGTAGCTCTAAGCGTTCTTGATTGACTGTTTGTAACTGATGTTCTAACTCAGATACTTGACGTTGCAATTGAGCTTGATTCTGGTTGGCTGTCTCGATTTGACTTTGAAGTTCTGAGAATTGAGCATCAAGGTGCGATCGTTCTCTGTTAGCATTTTCTAACTGAGATTCCAATCCCGATCGAATTTGAGTCACACTTTTTAACTGACTTTGTAACTCGGATATCTGAGATTGCAGTTGATTTCGATTCTGGTTTGCTGTGTCAATTTGAGTTTGGAATTCCGAGAGTTGAGCCGCAAGCTGCGATTCTAATCCCGAGCGAATTTGATGTCCGCTTTCTAGCTGACTTTCTAACTCTGATATCTGAGATTGCAGTTGATTTTGATTTTGGTTTTCTGCCTCAATTTGAGTTTGGAATTCCGACTGTTGAGCCGCAAGTTGCGATTCCAATTCTGAGCGAATTTTAGTCACGCTTTCTAACTGAGTTTCTAACTCTGATATCTGA
>JBBSNU010000350.1:0-5869 GCA_038260455.1 Chroococcales cyanobacterium
AGCTCGTCAGCAATTAAAATATAGCCAGCATAGCGGTTGTCTACTGCTAAATGTACGACAGTACCCTCAGCATTGCAGACATCGTGAGGGATGTTTTCTCGGTGTAGCAAACGGTCATTTCCGGCAAGCACAATTTGATTATTCACTTTGGCTCGAATGCCGTGTCCCGCTATTTCTTCGTAATCTGTCACCTCCGAGGAATCTATTTTTCCGCCGTAAGCTTCCAGAATAGATTTCGCGACTGGGTGATTGGATTGAGATTCTACCTTGGCAGCCATTGCCATCAACTCAGATTGTGAAAAACCATTTTGAGGCACAATTTGTGCTACTTTAAAAACTCCTTTTGTCAGAGTTCCTGTTTTGTCCAAAACCACGGTCTTGACTGCTGTCAGGACATCTAGAAAAGTCGATCCTTTCACCAAAATACCGCGCTTGGCTGCACCGCCAATTCCCCCAAAGTATCCCAGAGGAATGCTAATCACCAATCCGCAAGGGCAGGAAATAACTAACAAGACTAGGGCGCGGTAAACCCACAAAAGGCGATCGGCATTAGTTGCTCCTGAAATGAACAAAGGCGGAATTAAAGCCACTGCTAGCGATGCAAATACTACAAAAGGCGTGTAGTAACTGGCAAATTTGCTGATAAACTTTTCAGTTTCAGCTTTTTTGCTTCTGGCATTTTCTACTAATTCCAGAATTCGGGAGATTGAGGATTCACCGAATAGTTTGGTAACTTTGACGGTTAGAACTCCTGTCTGGTTAATTGTTCCTGCTAAAACTGTTTCTCCAACTTTTACGGTTCGAGGTACTGATTCGCCGGTTAGTGCAGATGTGTCAATCTGAGAATTTCCGTCGATAATTTCACCGTCTAAGGGGATTTTTTCTCCTGGTTTGACAAGGATGATATCGCCAATGGCTACTGTGTCGGGCGCAACTTTTTTAATGTCGCCGTTTTCCTTGAGGTTGGCATAGTCTGGGCGAATTTCTAAAAGCGATTTGATCGATTGACGAGAACGCCCTACGGCAAATTCTTGGAAGAGTTCTCCGATTTTGAAAAACAACATCACCCCGACGGCTTCTGGAAGTTTGTGAATGGCTAAAGCCCCCAGTGTTGCTACAGTCATCAAGAAATTTTCATCAAACACTCTGCCTCGCAGAATGTTGCGGCCGGCACTGGTTAAAACATTCCATCCACTCAAAACATAGGCGGGGATGAAAACCAGATATTCGGCTATAGAATAGGGCGTGTTGTGCAGTTTTTCTTCAAATATTAAACCTCCTATAAATAGTAAAACAACGGATATAACAGGAATCAATTCTTGTTTCAGGTTGAACTCTCCGTGGCCGTGGTCGTGGCCGTGGTCGTGGCCGTGGTCGTCGTGACTACAGCAACCGGAATCGCTCGACTTGGCTTTTTGCATAGTTTTTCCTGGATTGAGCCTGACAGATGATAGTATGAATATATATTCATATTATAGTCAAAAATAAAATATAGTAGATTTTGAGTTAAAAATCTACTATATTTTATAAAAATATTGTTAAGTTGGTAGGGAACGTTACGAGGGATTAAGAGTAATAACTATTCTCTGTTTCCGATTGAGAGAGAGAATGATTATCCATAGTCGTTAGTCGATCGCACTAATTAAGGCGCCGGATAAATTCTAAGGGCAATCCGTCTGTATCGGCAATAAAAGCTACTTCGTAAACATTTTGCCCGATCGCCTGTTGAGTCGGTTCTAATAAAACTTTCAAAGGTTGAAACTGGTTTGGTTGGTCTTTAGCAGCTTCCTCAAACCGCTGTTTGAGAGACTGCAACCAACTAGGTAAGTCAGTTGTCGCCTCAGTTAAATCGAAAGATAAATGATAATATCCAACATAATGCTCGTCTGTGAAAGCATCGGGTGCGGGTTTTGGTTCCGGGATTTGGATTAGTTCGATGCGTCCGTTGAGACCTTCCATCCAACAGGCTAAGGTGTAACCTGTGGTAAAGCAATCGCTCACAGTAAATCCTAACTGTTCGTAAAAGGCGATCGCTTTGTGAATGTTAGCAGTGCGAATCGAGGCGTGGTGCATTTGGCAGTTGACAGTTGATAGTTGGCAGTTGGCAGTTGGCAGTTGGCAGTTGGCAGTTGGCAGTTAACAGTTAACAGTTAACAGTTAACAGTTAACAGTTAACAGTTAACAGTTAACAGTTAACTGTTGTCAATTGTTACCTATGACCAATGACCAATGACTAATGACTAATGATTATTCAAACAACCGAAAATAGGGATATCTAGTAGGAACTCCCGGCTCTTTTTCCAAATCAAAATTAATCACTTCCCAGCAAGGTTCCTCCTGGGGATCTGGGCTAAAATCTACTGGCAAACCGTACAGCCTCGGGCGCGGTGATTCCGGCTGCCCCCGCCAAGGCGTGCTGCGTTCCAAATAAGTGCTGATTAATTCCCGATAGCGTTGGGCAACGATTACGCGAGTTGCTCGGTAGCCTTGAGTATAGAGTCGATCGAGCGCTTCGTGAATTTCAAACCGAATCCCGTCGGGGTGGGTGTGCTGGCGATACCATTCATCATCCCAGCGGCGCCAGTGCCGCCCTGACTGAAGATGAACCAGTTCCCCCGTTTTTGGATCTGCCTCAAATGCCCCGTGACGCGCACACAAATAGGTATCCGTGAGTGTTAAAGCCGGAATTGTTTGGCGACAGTGGGGACACTGAATTTCCGGGCCAAACATCGGGTATTGCAAGGCAACTTCAATCATTTATTGCGTCCCAGCATATTTATCTGCAAAAGTGGCAAATAGTCTTATTATATCCCGTATCAACAACCAGCTAATCTGCTAGAAGTATCGCGATCGACCAAAAAGATGAGCAATCTCAACGAATCTCTGCCTGTACTTCCTGCTTTTTGGCCCGCGCCGGATCTCTCCCAAGCTGCTTTTGTCGCTTTTGGCGCTGTTGTCATCGGCAGGGTAGAGGTGGCTGCGGGCGCTAGTATTTGGTACGGGGCGGTGGTGCGCGGGGATGTAGAGCGAATTGCGATCGGCAAAAGTACCAATATCCAAGATGGAGCAATTCTGCACGGCGATCCGGGAAAACCGACTATTTTGGAAGATTTTGTGACTGTTGGACACCGAGCGGTGATTCATTCAGCTTACATTGAACGGGGGTGTTTGATCGGCATTGGGGCGATCGTCCTGGACGGAGTGAGAGTGGGCGCAGGCTCGATCGTCGGTGCAGGGGCGGTTGTGACGAAGGACGTTCCCCCTCACACGCTGGTTGCGGGAGTGCCTGCGAAGCGGCTGCGAGACTTGTCTGAGGAGGAATCTGAGGAGTTGGTGGAACACGCTAAGCGTTACGAAAAGTTGGCTTTGGTTCACGCGGGGAAAGGTGCTGATTTGGGATTTTGTTAGTAATTTTTGCCTGAATTTTTGATGAATAGGAAAACCGCAGATGTCACGCCGATTAACACGGATCGACGCAGATAATTTGCTGATAGTCTGGGAATGAGTGCAGGAGGTTTAATTGATAGAATAGGATTTTTTGTTCTAGAAGTTGTCAGCACTAACTGGGAAACAGATTATGCCAGAAAAGTTGAAGAATACGCTATTTTAGGAATTCCAGAATATTGGATAGTTGATTATCGCGGATTGGGAGGCGTGGCTTTTATCGGTAAACCGAAACAACCTACTGTCACAGTTTGCGAACTGATCGATCGAGATTATACCAAGCAACTATTTCGCCTGGGCGAACCGATTGTTTCTCCTCTATTAAAGAGTTTGCAACTGCGGTTAGATGATATTCTTCCCCGTTAGGCGATCAACCGTCGCAAATCTTGAAATGTGTGGGATTTCTATGTACAAACACAATCTTTAACCAAAATTCTAATTATCTCATCAAAAATCTAAAATCTAAAATCTAAAATCTAAAATTGTCCGATCGCGCGCTAAGATTAATCCCATGAATAACGATCGCACATTTAACCCAAACATCCCCCCGCACACCTGGAAACGCCCCATCGGCCAGGGTTGGGACAATCCCTATACAGTCCGCTACGCAAGCAATCTCGACGATGGGCCCTGGCACGGAATGCCTCTGGGCGGGTTCGGGGCCGGCTGCATCGGGCGATCGCCCCGCGGCGACTTCAACCTCTGGCACATTGACGGCGGCGAACACATTTTTCGCAGTCTGCCCGCTTGTCAGTTCAGCGTTTTTGAAGAAACTCAAGGCAAGAAACAAGCTTTTGCACTGTCTGCTGAACCGCCGAAAGATGGCAGTTTGTCTAATTGGAAATGGTATCCGTCCGAAGGAAGAAGGAAGAAGGAAGAAGGAAGAAGGGAAGATGAAGAAGTAACGGGAGAAGAGTCGAATTCTGGAACTTATCATGCTTTATATCCGCGCAGTTGGTTTGTTTACGAAAATGTGTTTGAGGCTCAATTAAGTTGCGAGCAATTTTCGCCAATTTTACCGAATAATTATCAAGAAACCAGTTACCCAGTTGCGATGTTTGAATGGGTGGCGCACAATCCTACAGATGCGCCGATTACTCTCAGCATCATGCTGACTTGGGAGAATATTGTAGGCTGGTTTACTAATGCTAACAAGTCGCCGGAAGTGATGGTGCGAGATGATGGTAGTCCATTTTATGACTATCAATCCCGGTGGGGAGAAAGTGCCGGGAATATGAATTTGTTGGTGGAAGATTTTCACCGCATCGGTTGCGTGATGACGCGGTTAACTGCTGGCGACGAACCGCAAGAGGGGGACGGACAATGGGCTATCGCAACTGTGACTAATCCGGCGGTAGAAGTATTCTATCAAACTCGCTGGAACCCGGCGGGGGACGGCGATGATGTTTGGCGCAATTTTTCTGCTGAAGGTTTCTTGTTGGATGACAAAGACGAGACAGCCGCCGCCTCCGGGGAACAGTCGGCTTGTGCGATCGCAGTTCGGTTTACTATTAGACCAGGCAAAACTCGCAAAATTCCCTTTATTTTAGCTTGGGATTTGCCTGTTACTGAATTTGCATCTGGAGTTTCTTACTACCGCCGCTATACTGATTTCTTCGGACGGAATGGCAAAAATGTTTGGCCGATTATTCGCACGGCGATGAAGCATTCCGATACTTGGCGCGAAAGTATTGAAGCTTGGCAAAAACCAATTTTAGAACGCACAGATTTGTCTGATAGTTTTAAAATGGCGCTGTTTAATGAGTTGTACGTTTTGACTGATGGCGGTACTCTTTGGAGTGCGGCGGACGAACGCGATCCGAAGGGTCAATTTGGGGTTTTAGAGTGCATTGATTACCGCTGGTACGAAAGTTTGGACGTGCGGCTTTACGGTTCTTTTGCTTTGTTGATGCTGTGGCCAGAATTGGAAAAGTCGGTAATGATTGCCTTTGCTAGGGCAATTTCTGCTGGAGACGATACTGCGCGAGTTATTGGTTGGAATCAAGCTGCGGCGATTAGAAAAGCTGTTGGTGCCACACCGCACGATTTGGGTGCTCCTAACGAACATCCTTGGGAGAAGACGAATTATACTAGCTATCAAGATTGCAATTTGTGGAAGGATTTACCGTGCGATTTTGTGTTGCAGGTTTATCGGGATTTCCTGTTGACTGGTAGCACAGATTGCGAGTTTTTGCAAGAGTGTTGGCCGGCCATTGTTGAGGCTTTGGCTTATCTGAAAACTTTTGATGAGGATGGCGACGGCATTCCTGAGAATTCGGGTGCACCGGATCAGACGTTTGATGATTGGCAACTGCGGGGGATTAGTGCGTATTGCGGGGGTTTGTGGTTGGCGGCGCTGGAAAGTGCGATCGCGATCGGCGAAGTCTTAGAAGATGCAGCACCTGATATACTTCCGAATCCCCAA
>JBBSNU010000351.1:0-5843 GCA_038260455.1 Chroococcales cyanobacterium
CTTAGACCACTGGCACTATGACATGATGGGTCAAACGATGCTAATCCGCAATGCAGATGGGGATTATACTCCGGCGCATCGTTCATTGTTAGAGTTTTTTGTCGCTTATAAATTTGCAGCGGAATTGGGAGTTTTGGCGGCAGATTTTACCGAATTAGTTGAGCCTGAACAGTCTTCGGTAAATCCTCATGCAGCCCCTCAATCATACACTTGGTCTAATTATTGTCGGCTTCAGGCCCAGAAGAGAAATAACAACGAACTTATCGCGCCTTTGAAGGGATTTGTTGCTGAAGATTTAGGTGAACTTCGCCACAGTTTCGGACAAGCGCGGCTGACAAAAGCTGTGATGGATTTGTTGTTGCCGATGATTTCAGAAACCGGGGTTTTGCCACTTCTAGAAAATCTGGAAGCAACGCGGGGCAAAACTGAAAGCGAAGTAGGTTATGTGGGAGGGAATGCGGCAACTCTGTTGTTGAAAAAGGACAAGACTGCTTTAGAATGGAAAGACCTCTCTAGTGCCGTTATTTTAGGTGCGGATTTTACAAATGCGACGCTGCGCCACGTCAATTTTGCTGAAGCGAATTTGGTTAATTCTATTTTTACTAAAATCTTCGGCAGTGTTCGTTCAGTAATATTTAGTCCTGATGGCAAACTGTTAGCTACAGGTGATAGTGATGGCGTAGTTCGTTTGTGGGAAGCTAGGAGTGGAAGAGAAATATTGACCTGTAAAGGACATACCAACGTCGTGGAGTCTGTCGCCTTCAGTCCTGACGGTGAGATACTTGCTAGCGGGAGTTATGACAAAATAATCAAGTTATGGGATGTCCAGACTGGTGAATGTTTAAAAGTTTTGCAGGGACATACCGAATCAGTAATGTCTGTCACCTTCAATCCTGATGGAAATATACTTGCTAGTGGGAGTTTCGATCGCACGGTAAGGTTATGGGATATCCGCACGGGTGAATGCTGCAAAATTTTGCAAGACCATACTAAAGTTGTATTTTCAGTTGCTTTCCATCCTGCTGGTGAAATACTTGCTAGTGGAAGCGGCGACAAAACAGTGAGGCTGTGGAATATCGGTAGCGGTGAATGTGTCAAAACTTTGCAAGGTCATACTAAAAATGTGTTTTCAGTGGCTTTCAATTCTGCTGGTGAGATGCTGGCTAGTGGAAGCGCCGACAAAACAGTGAGGCTGTGGAATATCGGTAGCGGTGAATGTCTCAAAACTTTGGAGGGACATTTGGGTCAAGTACGGTCAGTAGCCTTCAGTCCAAATGACGAAATACTCGCAAGTGGAAGTTACGATCAAACAGCGAAGCTGTGGGATATTCGCACTGGTGAATGCTTGAATACTTTGCAAGGGCATAGCAATAAAGTAGTGTCAGTCGCCTTCCATCCTGCTGATGGAATACTTGTTAGTGGTAGTTACGACCAAACGCTGAGGCTGTGGGCTATTAACAGCGGTGAATGCTTGAATACGCTGCAAGGGCATAGCACTCAAGTAAGGTCAGTAGCCTTTAGTCCAAACGGTGAAATTCTTGCCAGCGGCGATGACGAACAAACAGTCAGGCTGTGGGATGTCAACACTGGTGAATGCCTCCAAATCTTGCAGGGTCATCTCGATCGGGTACATTTAGTTGCCTTCCATCCAAACGGTGAAATACTTGCTAGCGGTAGTTATGACCAAACGCTGAGGTTGTGGGATATCCGCAGTGGTGAATGCCTCAATATTTTGCTAGAGAGTGGAAAAGAAGTACGGTCGATCGCCTTTAGTCCTTCGGGTGAAATACTTGCCAGTGGTAGTTATGACCAAACGGTGAGGCTGTGGGATATCCGCAGTGGTGAATGCCTCAAAACCTGGCAAGGGCATAACAGTTCATTAGACTCGGTTGCCTTCAGTCCTTTGGGCGAGATATTTGCCAGTACAGGTTATGACGGAACGCTGAGGCTGTGGGATATCCATACTGGTGAATGCCTCCAAATCTTGCAGGGGCATACCGGTTGGGCACGCGCGATCGCCTTTAGCCAGAACGGTGAAATACTTGCCACTGGAAGTATCGATCAAACAGTAAGACTATGGGATATCAACAGTGGTGAATGCCTCAATATTTTTCACGGGCATACTGATTGGATACGTTCAGTTGCCTTTAGTTATTGTGGTGAATTAGTTGCTAGTGGAAGTGTCGATCGAACGGTAAGATTATGGAATATTGGTACAGGTAAATGTCTAAAAGTTTTGCAATGTCATACCAGTAGAATTAACTCAGTTGCCTTCAATTATGATGGAAAACTGATTACTGCTTGCTGTCGTGATGGCACAATTATGATTTGGGAGATTGAGACCGGTGAGTGCCTCAAAATACTCAAAAGTGACAGACTTTATGAAAACATGAATATCACGGGTGTTACGGGTTTAACGGAAGTTGAAAAAGCCACGCTCAAAGCTTTAGGGGCTGTTGAAAATTAATCATCGCAAAGGAGGAAGTATGCAGTCAGCAATACGGATTACCACGAAAGTTCTTGCAGGAAATAAACTTGAAATTCAAGTGCCACCTGGATCTGTGGGTGAAGAAGTTGAAGTTTTTGTGATTATACCAGAAAAGCCTCAAGGCGGGCGGCGTAAAGTGTTGGAATTGCTTACAGAAATCCGCAGCCGTCATGTTTCCAGAACTGTTGAAGAAATTGACCGGGAACTAGAAGAAGAAAGAAACTCATGGGACAACTAAACCTACCATCCTTTGCTACAATTTACTTGGATACACAAGTCATTATTTACACCGTTGAAGCTAACCCGAATTACTATTCGCTTCTTCAACCCTTGTGGCTGAAGTTTCAAACAGGTGAAATTGAACTTATGACCAGTGAATTGACGTTACTGGAAACCTTAGTTTTCCCTCTGAAAAATGCTAACACTATCTTAGTCAGTGACTACGAACAACTTTTATTATCCTCTGATATACAGCTAGTTCCCATCACTCAATCTGTACTGAGAACAGCAGCTAATTTAAGGGCTAATACCCGTCTCAAAACCCCTGATGCTATTCATGCTGCGACAGCCATCAGTGAAGGTTGTACGCTGTTTCTCACCAATGACAATGGATTTCGTAATGTTCCCCATCTATCTGTTGTCATCCTGAGTGATGTTTTGGCATCATAATCATAGGCGATCGCAAAACTTATCCGATCGCAAATTCACTAAATTTCCGCATCATCGGCGCGTCAAACCCAAGTACAATATCTTCTTTGGGAACTCCCAATTCAACGAGTTCGTTAGCAATACCCACCTCAGTCCCATCCTGCTGAATCCAGATTTTATTGTCCATAATATCCAGGTGCAACACCGGGCCATAAACTCGCCGCTGATTGCGCCAACCCACATAGATTAATTGATAATGATCGCGCTCAACATCAAAGATAGTTTGAGCCTGAATCCGCTCATCCCACACCAGACTAGCGTGTTGGGAGAGTAGATTTTGGATATGTTGCCGATAAAGGTCTAAATTTGCCATTGTGCTATCGCCTCCTGTTCTATATCATAGACGATTAAATGAATTTGATTTTGTTTAACTAAAGACTGAATAAACCCCATTGTAAAAAAGCTATCGTAGACATTTCCTGGTACTGCTAGGTATAAAATACGCTCATTTTCTTGTTTTTGTAAAGCTGCTCGATAACTAATGAATTGCCCTAAAGCTGTATAAAATTGCGAGATTTTAGATGGGCCAGTAAAGCTTTTGATTTCAACAGCGATTTTCTGTCCATCTTTTTCGGCGGCAACCACCTTTTCGGCACCCAAGTCGATGTAAAGTTCTAGACTTCCTGCCTGTAACGTGTATGGATCATGAGTAATCTGCCATCCATCTTTCTGGAGAGCGATTTTAACAACTTCGTGAAAGGCATCTTTAGCAGACATAGCTGTACTGACTCGTTGTGTTTAATATCTTGGGTAGTTGTTGTATTTTAAGTATATGCGCTATTCATCTAGAACATCACTTACCCACGGGTGCTCAGAAACCGGGTTTTTTCGAGAATACTTCATTGAAGCCAGCAGAAATGGCTAAAAACCCGGTTTCTAACGTAGCCTACTGACTAAACTGTTGCGCGTAGTAGCCAGCGTAGCGATCGCCCTTTTCGAGCAATTCCTCGTGCGTCCCCGATTCCACAATTCTGCCTTTTTCGAGAACTAAAATGCGATCGGCTCTGCGGACAGTAGCCAAGCGGTGAGCTATGATAAACACAGTGCGATCGCGCATCAATCTTTCCAGCGCTTCCTGCACTAAACCTTCAGATTCCGAATCCAGCGCCGATGTAGCTTCATCGAGAATCAAAATTCTGGGAGCGAGCAGAACTGCACGGGCGATCGCAATTCTTTGTTTTTGTCCGCCAGATAAATTGACACCCCTTTCTCCTACCCAAGTTTGATAACCATCGGGAAACTCAGTAATGAATTGATGGGCGTTAGCAATTTCCGCAGCTTTCTGCACATCTTTTAGTTCGTAATAAGATTGCCCGAAAGCGATATTTTGAGCAATTGTACCCGAAAATAAAATCGTTTCTTGCGGTACAATACCGATTTGCCGCCGCAGAGTATTTAACGTGACATCTTGAATATCAATACCGTCAATTAAAATCTGTCCCGCTTGCGGATCGTAAAATCTGGGTAATAAGTTTACTAAAGTAGTTTTACCCGCACCGGATGCGCCCACGAGAGCAATCATTTCTCCGGGAAGCACCAGCAAACTCATATTTTGCAAAATCGGAACCCCCCCTTGCCCCCCCTTATCAAGGGGGGGTTGAAGCTGTTTTCCATCCTTATCGAGGGCTGCTTGAGAGGGATAGGCAAAATTAATGTTGCGATATTCGACTTTACCTGTAACGCGGGGAAGTTCGATCGCCCCTGGCTTTTCGACTACTGCGGGTTGAATGGCTAAAAGTTCAAAAATGCGATCGCTAGAAGCTTCTCCCTGCTTAAAATCGCCGTAATTTGCAGTTGTAATCGCGATCGGGTCAATTAACAGTGCTACTCCTGCGATATAACTGATAAATTGAGTACCAGTGAGATTTCCTTGAGCAATTTGCCAACCACCCAGGAAAAAGAGTAAAATCACGCTCATCGCTTCCAGAAAGCCAACTACGACGAACTGAAGAGCTTTTACTCGTTCCGACAAATACTTAGCGCGGCGGTTTTGTTCTGCTTCTTCTGCAAAGCGGGCAATTTCGTAGTCTTCAGCGACAAACGCCTTGATTAAACGAATGCCGCTAAATACTTCTGTTAGCAAAGCTGATAAATCGGAAATGCGATTTTGACTTTGGCGCGAGTAACTTAGCAGTTTTTCGCCAAACCAGCCAATTAAAATAGCCATCAGCGGTGCGATAATTAATGCACCTAAAGTTAATTGCCAGTTGAGATAAATCATATATCCCAGGACGGCAATTAGCTGCAAAACACAAGGGATAAACTGATGAAAAAATTTATTTACAACTTCGCCAATGCGGTCAATATCTTCGGTGAGGCGGTAGGATAAATCTCCGGTTTTGGCGGTTTCAAAGTAGCCGATATTGAGTTTTTGGAGGTGGGAGTAAACTTTTTTACGGATTTCTAAAGCAATAGTCAAAGCTGCTTTGGCCATCAGCGTATCTTGACCGTACTGGGCCGTACCGCGAATCAGAAATATAACGGCGCTGAGTGCAGCAATTTGACCGAATCCTTGTAAATCTCCTTTTCCTATAAATTTTGCTGTTTCGCCAACCAGCCACGCGATTATCGGCCAAAATATGGTAAATACTACGGTACAAGCTAATGCTTTACCGATGGTTTGTTTTTGGGGACGGAGGTAGGGTAA
>JBBSNU010000352.1:0-5828 GCA_038260455.1 Chroococcales cyanobacterium
CGAGGAGAAGCATAAAAATCATTACCTTGAGTTAAGATTTGAATATCTTCGCCGTTATCTAAATTAATGCTAACAATAGTGTTGACAGATTCCCCCTCACCTGCACCGTCTTCGCGCACGCAAATCAAGCGATTTCTTTGCCTGTCAACAATCATATCTGCGTAGCAACTCTTAGCAGCAGGTGTGAGAGGTTCTGGTTGAGAATCTAATGATTGACAATAAATACGTTGGTCGGCAAAATGAGAGAAATACACCACACCGCCGGCAACTGCAAACGAACCGCCGCCGTATTCGTGAACGCGAGTGCGAACATTGAAAGGCTGCGGTGTTACATCAGTTATTTTGCCGTCAGGAGTGCGCCGCACAATGACACTTCTCCCCGCTTCCGATGGTCGTCCTTCTACCCAGTAAATATCCGATTCGTCCATAGCAATTTGTCCGAGTCCCACAGTTCCCGAAACAATTAAATCTGAGGTTATGGGAGATTTCCAAGAGCCGTAAGGCGATGTGGTATTCATAGAGTTAAGGCTGTTGTGGTTGATGCACAAATAAATTTATATTTGTATTTTACAGGAATTCAGTCTCTGGGGAAGCAGAATATCCAAAAAACTTGTAGAGTGGAATGGCGAAGCATTCTGGTAAACAATTTATACCAATTTCATAAAGTAGCGCTAGATATTACCCCCCCAACCCCCCCTTACTAAGGGGGGGCTAAGACTTCATCTATAGCACATCTTTAGAAAAATGGTATTATTAGTGAGAACCAGAGATTTACTGCCGGAATACTTCGCCGCTACAAATATATTGGGGGGAAATTTAGATGAAATTACTTTCAAAAAAATTCTGGATTGTTGCCTCTGTTTTGTACTTTTTAAGTATTCTCAGTATTATGCTGATAGCAGATATGGGGAAATTAGTTAACTTTCCTCTTGCTCATCCGCCTTATGACAAACTCGGACACTTTATTTTGTACGGTATTGCCTCTTTTTTGTGCCATCGAGCGACGGGCAAAAAAATGATGCGTTTGTTTAATTATCCAATTCCTTTCGGGCCGGCAATTTTTACTGTGTTTACTGCTGCGGAAGAAACGCTGCAAGCGATTTTACCGAATCGTACTGCTAGTATTGAAGATTTTTTATTTAGTTTTGCCGGGATTGCGGTTTTTTATTGGGTTGGAGAAGTTTGGGATAGAAAAAAAGGGAATTGAGAGAAACTGCCATACCAGATTTTGAGGGAAAATCGTCCATTAGGGTGTGGTTTGCGGTGCACACCCTAATTGAGTTATTTTCCCATACTTTTGATCACTCGTTCGAGTGAATTTGCTTCTTGAGTTTTGCCTTGCTTTTTCAATAAATCTCTGGCTTTTTTAAATGACTCCACTGCATCTGATATTTTATCTTGTGCGTAGAGGACTTGCCCAAACATATAATAAAATTCTGGGACGTTCGGTTTGAGGCGAATTGCGGTTTGAAAATTGGGAACTGCTTCTGCTAGTTTGTTTTGATTGGCTAGAAGGCTGCCTAAGTTGGCGTAAGCTTCGGCAAAATTGGGGTCGATTTGAATTGCTCTGCGAAAGGCGGCTTCTGCACCTTCTCTATCTTGTTGTGCTGCCAAACTTAAGCCTTGCTGAAAATATTCGTTGGCTCCTGTATTTTGAACTAAGATATTTTTTACAGGTGATTCTGCCCGCACTGACAAAGAAATGTTTGCAGCACAAACTAAAGCTACTGTCAACAGGCTGGTGGCGGCGGTTACACCTAAAATTCGATGGTTTTTGTGTTTGTTTAACATTGGCAATCAACCTTGTTTTTCAAGCTAGAAAATGTTGGTTAGAGGGTTTAATCAGTCTCTTCTAAAAATGTTTGTACTCGACCGTTAGGTCTCAAAACTACTCGAATTTTTGGGATTTTTCCGTTGGAAACGGGAGAAACAAAGGGCTCGCCGACTAAGGGCATATTAACTTGTTCGATATTATCGGATGCTGCTTTTCCCATCGGCACAATAGTTTTAATTGACCCGTTTTCGTCGATCTGCAGGGTGTATTCCAAAGTTTGTTCCATTCCTTCGGTCGGCTTCCAGCGTTCTTCAAAGTAAGTTCTAGCTTCTGAAACTTGAGGAATTGTATCAAATAAAGTGCGATTTTTTTTGCTCGCTGCTGCTTGGTTGTTGTCTTCGGACTCGGCTTGGGGTTGAGCGTCCTCAAGGGGTGGGAGTTCGGTACTGGCGGGGGGGAGAATTGGCCGGGGGAGGGGGGGGAAGGGTTGCAGGGGGGGAACGGGAAGTCTGGAAGCGGACAGGGAAGGCGGTAGGGGCGGCGGTACGGCGGGAGCTAGTCTGGGGGGTATGGGGGGGAGTTGGTAGGGTACTGTTGCGGGTATTTTGGCGACGGAATTTGGCTGTTCTGAGGGGGCGGGAATTGTGATGATTTGCCCTTGGGGGAAGGCTGGGGCGTTCTGTGAGGTGGCAGGTGCGCTGCTGTTGGGGGGAAATAGCAGGTCTGGCTGCTGGATGGGGCTGGGTTTGTTGGTGGTTGGTGTTGGGGCGGGGGCGATGGGGGGCAAGCTGGGGCTGGGGGCGACGGCGGTGTTGATTGGCGGGGGCGGTAGGGGGGGTAAGCCTGGTGTTGGGGATGCGGTGGGGGATGTGGTGGGGGCGGGAATTGGGCTGGGGGATGCGCCGGCAGCTAGCTGGGGCTGTCGTGAAGTGGCGATCGATTGGGGATTGGCGGGGGCTGAGGCGGTTTGTGGGGCGGTGGGGGGTCGATCGAGCATTTTGATAATTCCTGTCGTCAGCCCCGCGCTAGCGACCAGCAGGGCTGCCACCTTGAGTCCGGCTGCTGAGGGCGATCGTCCGCGCTGGCGGTTGAGGTTGGGGAGGGCGATGGCTTCGGCGGCGCAGTCATCTAATGCTGTGGCTAAGTCAAACAGTTGCAGGGTGCTTAGGTGTACCGCCGGCCCGGATTCTGTGGCGGTTAAAGTGCCTAAAAATAAGTTGTGGGCGAGCAAGCCGCGGGGTTCTAGGCGGGGCGGAACTGGCAGGTAGGAAGTGTTTGGGGCGATGGTTCCCGGTTCGGATGTGTTGGTTGGTCGATCGAATGTAACGACATTGTGCGCGACATCTGGCGAGTCTGGGCCGCTGGCGGTAAGGCTTGTTTGGGAGTTGAGGTTGCTTTCCCAATCGCGGGATTCGCCCAGCAAGTTTTGGACGTAGTTGCTGACTGCTTCGTGGAGGGTTTCTAGTTGAGCGCGATCGCCCCTGAGAGTAACGTGTTCGGTATCTGGTAGTCTGGGGTCGTCGAGCCGCAACTCGAAATTTAAAGATTTAAATACGGGTTTGCCGGCCCAGCGAGATAGAGGCGAACTTTTGGCTGTTATTTCCAGCGTGCAAGTAGGGGGCGTGTACCGTTTGAGAACCATAGCAGAAAGTCTGTTGACTGTTGACTGTTGACTGTTGACTGTTGTCTGTTGACTGTTGACTGTTGTCTGTTGACTGTTGACTGTTGACTGTTGACTGACTGTTGACTGTTGACTGTTGACTGTTGACTGTTGACTGTTGACTGTTGACTGTTGACTGTTGACTGTTGTTTAATTTTTAGCGCGGTCTAGGAGAGCCAGCCAGAGCCGTCTGTGACCGCCGGGACTGCTGTAAAATAGCAAATCTATCAGGAGTTTGAGGGCTAGGTTGGTTAGTTCTTTTGCAGATAAATTTTCTGCATCTTCCATGCGATCGGCATAGGTGTTGCTGAACCTGTCTATATAATCTCCTAGCAAAGCGACTGTATGAGGTTCGCGGTTTTGCTCTGCCATTTGTTCTAGCAAAGCGACGGCGCGGCGGATTAAAGCTTGATGCTGTTTTGCTAAATGACAGCCGATCAAAACGAGCGATCGAGCTTCTTCTACATCGAGTTTTTTTCGCCCTCCCTGGCCTTTCCGCAGCGGGTTAGATTGGCGCAGCCGCCACAAAGCCACGCGATCGGCTACCATTGGCTCTAAATTCAGTTCGGCTGCTACTTTGAGCATCGCGTCTGAACCAATTTGTGCGAGTGCTTCTAAGGCTAACAGCACTAAATCCAGTTGGGCTTTAATGTTGTCCAACTGGGTAGGTTCTGGTGCTTTTTGGGTCAATTCTTCCCAGTTGGGAGATGAACCTGTTTGGTTTGTGGGAGCGGAGGGCTTTACGGTGGAGCGCATGGCTTGGGCACGGGAAATAAGACTGGTTGAGGCTGAATATCCTAACAGTATGCGGTGTTGACGGGTTTGCGCCCGCCGGACAACAGCAGAATCTGTTAGTTTTTCTCCATAACTCGTTGTTTTGATTCCGGCAGTTCTATTGTTTGACGAATTTTGCTAGTCGAAGGTTGCGGTTGCAAGTTCGATCGAGCGCAACCCCAAAAACCCATAAATTTTCACCCCCAACCATCCTAGGCCACCGGGTACCCAAAATCAACGTAAATAAGCGATCGTCACACCTCCACCTCCTTCTTTTTGACTGGCGAGCTCAAAGCGGGAAACCTGCGGGTGAGTAGCGAGGAATTCGTGCACCCCGCGCCGCAACTGTCCCGTACCTTTGCCGTGAATTATCCACAGCGCACCGTATTCGACGGCTTTGGAAAGAGCTCTGTCGATTTCGATTTCAGCATCTGAGACTCTCGCACCCCGGAGGTCGATCGAATTATTAGCAGTGCGAATGGCGATTTCGGGATTGGGTTTTGCAGGTTCCGTCGCTGCTTGCTTAGCTTTGGCGGTAGCGGCTGCTTGGGCTGCAACCTTGGCTAATTGAGCTTTTGTTTCGGGTTTTTGACCGTCGAGGGATTCGATTTCTGCCAGTTTGACAGTCATTTTCATGATCCCAAACCGCACGCTCAATTCTTCGTTAGCATCGGGGCCACTGAGGACTTCGGCGGTTTGGCCGAGGCTGGGTATGCGGATGCGATCGCCCGTTTTTGGCATAAAACCCGGTTTTGGTTTCGCCGGTTGTTGCCGAGAGGGCAGGTGTTTTTCAGAAATTTGATTTAAGGTATCTGTCGCCTGCTGGGCATTTTGAGCCGTTTGATCGCCCGCCTGCAATTTCCGAATTATTTGAGCAATTTCTGATTTTGCCGTACCTATTGCTTCATTAACTGCCACTTCCTGAGCTATTTTTAGGTCTCGTTCCCGCTCTTGCAAAGCCGCTGCTTTTTGAGAAACTTCTTTGTGCAGTTTTTCGGTTTGGTGCAGCAGTTGAGTTGCTTCTCTGGCTTTGGTTTCCTGTTTGCGGCGCTGGGCTTCGAGTCCGGCAATCACTTGATTGACGTCGGCAGATGCTCCGCCGACATAGGTTTGAGCTTCATCGACTATGGATGCTAGCAAACCGAGTCTTTTGGCAATGGTGAGGGCGTTGGAACGTCCGGGAATTCCCCACAGCAAGCGATAGGTTGGCTGCATGGAATTGTCGTCAAATTCTACTGAGGCATTTTCAAAGCGGGAGTCTTGATATTTGAGGGCTTTGAGTTCGCCAAAGTGGGTGGTTGCGACTGTTAATAGGGAATGTTGGGCGAGATATTGCAATAGGGCGATCGCCAATGCGCTGCCTTCTGAGGGGTCTGTCCCCGCTCCTACTTCGTCTAGCAAAACTAAAGATTTGGGAATTGGGAATTGGGCATCGGGCATCGGGAATTGGGCATCGGGCATTGGGAATTGGGCATCGGGCATTGGGAATTGGGAATTTTCTTCTCCTTCTCCTGCACTTTCCCCTGCCGATTTATTAGTTAAAACTTCTAAAATGCGGCTGATGCGGCGGATGTGGCCGGAGAAAGTAGACAAACTTTGCTGCAAGGATTGTTCGTCACC
>JBBSNU010000353.1:0-5825 GCA_038260455.1 Chroococcales cyanobacterium
CCAGCGGGCCGCATCTTTGGCGTGATAAGTCAAGATCAAATCAGCACCAGCACGCTTAAATCCTGTCAAGGTTTCCATCACTACTCTTTCTTCATCAATCCAACCGTTGAGGGCGGCGGCTTTCACCATCGCGTATTCTCCAGAAACGTTGTAAGCCGCAACTGGCAGGTTAGTTGCTTCCTTGACGCGCCAGATGATGTCCATGTATGCTAAGGCCGGTTTAACCATCAGCATATCCGCGCCTTCAGCAATATCGAGAGCAATTTCTTTGAGAGCTTCGCGGCCGTTGCCAGGATCCATTTGGTAGGTGCGCCGATCGCCAAATTGTGGAGCAGAATCCGCCGCATCCCGGAACGGGCCATAATAAGCAGAGGCATATTTTGCCGCATAAGACATGATGGGAATATCTTCAAATCCAGCACTGTCCAATCCTTCGCGAATTGCTCCCACAAAACCGTCCATCATTCCCGAAGGTGCAATAATATCTGCACCGGCTCTAGCTTGAGCAACAGCGGTTTTTTTAAGCAATTCTAGTGTCGGATCGTTCAAAACTCGGCCGCTTAAATCTCCAACTTCCAAATAGCCGCAGTGACCGTGACTGGTATATTCGCACAGACAAGTATCAACCATGACGATTAAATCGGGTACGGCGGCTTTCACTGCTGCGGTAGCTTGTTGGACGATGCCGCAGTCGTGCCAAGCACCTGTCGCGTCTGTATCTTTGTCTGCGGGAATGCCGAATAAAATAATCGCGGGAATGCCGAGGTCGTAAACTTCTTTTGCTTCTTCTACGATTTTGTCTACCGATAGCTGGTAAACTCCGGGCATTGATGTAACTTCTTTGGCAACAGCTTCCCCCGGTACGGCAAATAGAGGGTAAATTAAATCACTGGTTGTCAAGATATTTTCGCGTACCATCCGGCGGAGTTGGGGATGGTTGCGGAGGCGGCGGGGGCGGTGGGTTGGAAACATAATGTTTTTTTACGGTAGATAAAGTCCTGGTTTCTAGGACTGGGGGCGTTTCTTTAAAAGTCTAGAGCTTATTGTTGGTCGATCGCCCCTTACTTAGGTAAAGTTCTGTAAAATCCGCGTCCGTGGTTCGTAGTAAGGACTTTAGTCCTCTCTACTCTCTAGCCTTTGTCGCTCCCAGACAGAGTTCTAGCGGTGCAGGGCTCGGCTGGTACGGATATCTCGCACGGTTTACCCCTACAACCGCGCTGCCCATCCGCAAGAATAGATTGTAAATTATAAATATCGAATAGTAACGGTGTTATGAACAAGCAACTAATTACAAAGATGATCAAACCGCTTTTGAAATCACTATTTGCGATCGGTCTGGTAGTGACGCTAGCCCTCAGTAACGTTGACGGAGCTCTGGCTGCTCGCAGCGGAGGACGCATGGGCGGCGGATCTTTTAGAGCGCCCGCGCGCAGTTATTCGTCTCCTAGTCGCACCTACGCGCCGTCTGGAGGGGGTTACTACCCTGGCGGCAGAGGATTTGGCGGTGGATTTGGTTTCCCGTTCTTGCTGCCATTTTTTGGATTTGGCGGCGGATTTGGCGGCCTGTTCTCGATTTTGATTTTTATTTCGATCGCCAATTTCCTCGTGCAAAGCTTCCGCAGCGCCAGGGGTGGAACTGACGAACTCGGCAACAGCGTTTCTAGCACCACGGTATCTGTGGCCCGCTTGCAAGTGGGTTTGTTAGCAGAGGCCCGCGGTTTGCAAGCCGAACTCGACTCCCTAGCGCGCACAGCGAATACCGATACAGCAGTCGGTCGCGCTCAAGTGCTGCAAGAATCTACTCTGGCGATGCTGCGGCATCCTGAATACTGGGTTTACGCGGGTGCTGAATCTATGCAAACTCGCTTGGAAGCAGCCGAAGCTAAATTTAACCAGTTTTCTTTGGCAGAACGCAGTAAGTTTACTGAAGAAACGCTCTCGAATTATAACAATCAGCTCCGGCAGGCAGGGAGCAGCAATATCCTGCCTGGTTTGCAGGAAAACGGCGCGCTGGTTGCTTCCGATTTGAATTCCGCTCCCGGTGAATTTATTGTGGTGACGGTGATTGTAGGTACTCAAAGCAAACTGCAATTGCCCTCGGTGAAAAACTCTGAAGATTTGCGCCAAGCTTTGCGCCAGATTGGGGGAGTATCGAGCGAGCAGTTGCTGGCGGTTGAGGTGCTGTGGACTCCTCAAGCTAACGGCGATACTCTGACTGCTGATGATATGTTGGCCGGCTATCCTGATTTGCGATTGATTTAGCGAGCCAAACGGGGCGCTGAGCATTGTTTCGGGCGCCCCATCCCGCACTAAAGCTGTGGGGCGAACTCGATCGGTTTTGAGACAAGAAGTTTGCAATATGTTGTGAATGCCGATCGAGTTAAAAAAAATTCTTCAACAAATGCTATTATCAGAAAGATTATTATTCAGCGCGATGCCTCAGCGATTGGGAACGAAAATTTAATAACTTAGGAATGAAAATTTAATAACTTAAGCGATTGCTCGTTACTTTCGCTATGCCTGGTAATACAGATCCGGAGGCTCTGCCTCTTTTGATATCGCAACTTACAGGAGAGAGAACTGTAGGAGGTGCTTAAGTTATTAAGTTTTCGATCCTTAAACATCTGCCACACTTTTTTCTCTCCAGAAGCCCAGAGGTAAAGAGAGGATCTTCAACAGCTATTGGGAATGTCTGCCCTAGAAGCGTTTTGGCAAGAAGTGAGACAGCAGCAAAAAACTGTATTCAGCGAGGAGTGACTGCTTCAAAAGAAGTTGCAACCGCGCGCCCTATAAATTTTTTATAAAGAAGCGATCGGGAGCTAAATTTATGGCAGACAGCAGCAGCAGAAAAAAAGCACTTTTTATTTTGAGTCAGTTAAATAACGACGATATTGACTGGATCATCCAAAAAGGTAAAAGGGAAGTTCTCGATGCGGGCGGGATTTTAATTTTTGAAGGGAGACAGATAGATGCGCTATATATTGTGTTGGAAGGGTGTTTGAGCGTTTCGATCGAGGCCCAAGAGACGAAAGAACTCGCTAGAATAGCTAGCGGTGAACTTGTGGGAGAAGTTTCTTTTATTGATGCTCGCCCTCCTTTGGCTACGGTAAAGGCGATCGAAAAAACTCACTTGCTGGCAATTCCCCGGCGCCAGTTAGTAATCAAACTCGAACACGATATGGGTTTTGCTTCCCGTTTTTATTATGGAATTTCGCTTTGTTTGGCAGACAGGATGCGCGGTACGATCAGACATATAGAATACGGGCGCAATATAGAAGAATTTGATCAACCAGAATTAGAGCGCGACGATATCAATCCTAGCATTATGCAAAATTTAGCGCTAGCTCAGGCAAAGTTTAATTGGCTGAGGGAAAATGTTAGGATTTGAGTAATTTTTTGGGCATCGGGATAGATGTCACAGAAATCTCAAACAAAATAAGGGCCGGGTTTTAGGGGAAAGGTCGATCGACCTTTCCAGTATCTAAAAAAACCCGTCCCTTTGGAGTTGCTACCTCGCGCGCTGAGGCGCAACTATCAACCAGACAATCTAGATAATTCCCGGCCCTTTGTGACGGGTGTCTGCTTCTTCTGTGAGTTTTCCTTCCTCGCCTCTTTTATCTTTGATTTCCGCAAGAACTCGGGCGCGTTCTGCTGCTTCGGCTTCTTCTTTTGCTCTCAAATCGCCCGGTTCGTTGATGTACATTTCCGGTTCGATCGCGTAATTGTTAACAAGACCTTCTTGGTCTACTGTATAACCATCTGTAGTGTGAATGCTTTCGTCATCGGTTTGGTCGTCTGTTTTGGCGCCTTTCTGCTTTGCTTCGGTGGTTGCGTGCATGAAGTTAGAGCCTTCGCGCTCTTGTCGCGCTGCTGTCTCAGCAGGAGTAATGCCCCTGTCGTAGTGGGGGGCTTCCATCTTAGCTTCGATTTGTTCGTCGGTTGGTGTTGATTTACTAATTTCACTCTCGGGCGGTGTTGGTTGGCGATTAGTCATGATTTTTTCCTGAGTTATTTTTTCAAAAAGGTCTTTCGCTTATCCTTTAATATTAAGCTTAAGCTAACTCATTAACAAACTATCTTTGGTTATAGTTTCCTCAAAATGGCTGTTATCTATAATACACTTATTCCGTCTTCCTCAAGACAGATTTAATTGTGTTTTTATTCAAAAATTTACACCGGGCGAGTATATGGCATCGATCTAAAGGTAGAGAATTGGTAATAAGTAATTGGTAATCGGGAATTCGTAATTGGAAATTGCGAAAATGACCAATGACTAATGACTAATGACCAATGACTAATGACCAATGACCAATGACTAATGACCAATCACCAATGACTAACAACGGAAAGCGAGCGGGGACGCTCGCGCTCATGACTACTGACTACTGACTAATGACTAATGACTACTGACTACGGACTAATGACTAATGACCAATGACTTTTTTTATGCTTCTTTATAGAAGCGGATGATTTCGCGGACGTGGTTGAGAAATTGTCCGTCGTCGGTAAGCTGGGCGATCGCACTTTCTGCATCTCTTGCCAGTTTAATGTGTTCTGCCTGATTTGTCGATCGCAAAGATTGTAGAGATGCGGATAAATTAGTTAATTCTCTTGTAGTAGCCTGTTGCTCCCGCTCTTGGACAGCCACCCACGAATTCGGATTATTTAAACTGAATTGATTGGATAAATCTTTAACTGTAGATTCTAAGTTTGCAAAGCGGCTGCGGAGTTCGACAATATCTTCGCGGGGGTACAAAAATTGGCTGCGGATACTTGTCAGCCGCTGGGCTAAATACTGATAACCTCGGATAGCTGGACGCATTACAGTTAACAGCAGTGCAGCACCGGAACTGAGATAGCCCACAGCACTAATTCCAGTGGCGGCTAAGGCGTAAAGTACGATCGCGCTTACCAGATGCAGGGCGATCGCCACAAAGAGCGATCGGCTAACTAATACACTAACGTATTTGAGTTGTTCATGATCGACAGCAATATTTCTTTTAGTAGATTCTGCGGCTTGCGCTAAAACTTCTTTAGCTTCAAAATGGACATTCCAAGGAACTGTAACTATCAGCAACAGCCATTCAAAAATAGCAATAGCAATTACCCAATCAATAAAACTGCCGGCGGGGACGTGCAGCCATTGCAGAATGGCAAAAACTAACAATAAAAATATGCCAGTACCAGCACCGAAACCTGCAAAACTGTACATAGCGAGAGCCTTTGTGAAATGTTATTTTGATTGTGAGTAGGTTGTTTTGGTATGGAGCCAGAAACTGTGACAGTTAAGTAATCGTCCTATTAATCCCGGTTCATTAGTTATGAGTAACAGTGCGAGGCAAGGGTTGCAACCAACCAGGCTTTTTCAGCGAAATACTTGCTATATCTCAATCGTGGAATGTTATTTTGATTGTGGGTAGGTTTTTGAGGTGTGGAAGAATAAGCTGTGACAGTTGACAAAGCGTCCTATTGTTGAACCCAGTTTATTAGTGATTAGTAATACTCCAGGACACAATAGTTTCCAGACGCCTGGTTTGTTTTAAAAAAAATACACGGGCTTTCACCGCTCAATAATAGTTAAATAAAACGGTTTGTTTGTGAGAATTGCGTAAGTTCTAAATAATTAGTCATTAGCGATTAGCGATGGGGATGAAGTCAGATTCTCCCCAACTCATACCATTTGAGATTTAAGATTTGAGATTAGTAATGACTGATTGTGTCTGGGTTGGCAGCTTGTCTACAGTTGCATTCTTTTTTGAACTGGTATAACTCACAGGGTTACGCTTGGGGAAGAACGCAGCAATGTCAAAACGCTCCTCTCTCCA
>JBBSNU010000354.1:0-5807 GCA_038260455.1 Chroococcales cyanobacterium
AACCCCGCCGTTAAAAACTGTTGTGTCGGGGGCCTATTTGTCCGCCAAATTGTTGCTCATTTATGTCCCCACTACAAACCTTTCTAGTTAACTCAAATTTACGGTAAATAGTAAAAAATCTACCAATTACATCCACATATTACCTAAACTAAAAAAAATGAATTTTAGCGAAGCATTGCCCACATTTGTAATTACTCTCCGCGAAGGAGTCGAAGCCGCCTTAGTTGTTGGAATCGTTCTAGCTTGCCTCAAAAAATCGGGACAAAGTTATTTAAATCCTTGGGTTTTTGGCGGTGTCGCCGTCGGACTTATTGCCAGCGCTTTGATAGGTGTACTGTTCGGCTGGACAATTCAAATTTTGTCCGCATCCAATCAGCCCTTTGCACCCATTATGGAATCCCTGCTAGAGGCAACCTTTGGAGTTTTAGCAATAGCAATGCTGAGCTGGATGCTGCTCTGGATGACCAAGCAAGCGCGATTTATGAAAGCCGAAGTCGAAGGCGCAGTAAGTGCTGCCTTAACGGAGAAATCTCATGCAGGTTGGGGCGTATTTAGTTTAGTTTTGATTGCCGTTTTGCGCGAAGGATTTGAAACCGTTTTGTTTGTCGTCGCTAAGTTTCAACAAGGCATTCTTCCAGCCCTCGGCGCTTTGGGAGGAATACTTTCAGCCGCCGGAATTGGCGCACTGCTGTTTAAATGGGGAGTAAAAATTAATATCCGCCTGTTTTTTAAGTATATGGGCATTTTATTGCTCTTTATTGTAGCGGGTTTAGTGGTATCTACTTTGGGATTATTTGACAGCGCGGTGAATATTTTATCGCAAGCCAATCGCGAGTCAGCAGGGATGTGTTTCTATTACGAAAGATTTGCCAAAGAGCACTCTTGCATTCTCGGGCCGATGCTGTGGAATACCTCGAAAGTGCTTCCCCAAGAAAAGTTTCCCGGCTTGTTGCTGAGCGCGATGTTTGGCTACACGGACAAACTTTATTTGGTGCAGGGCCTTGCTTATTTCGTCTTTCTAATCACCGTGGGTGGTATTTATCTCCAAAGTTTGAGCGGTAAAGTATTTTTTCCAATCAAATCAAAAAACAGCAGTAACGAAATAGGAAATTAAGTGCAAACAACAGGGTGCATCTATCTATAAACTTAACATTAGTGAGATTTAAACCCAATTCAAATTAACTAAGGATTGTTTATGATTGACTTAGCAATTGCTACGGGTTCAGCAAACTATGGAATGCTTAATTGGGAATGGCTGCAAGTTCTGATCGTAATTTCTTATTATGCAATTCCCACAATGCTGGTTTACTCGCTTTACAAAGGGCGAGATATCCCGTTTCAGTGGATGTTTTTGGTATTCGGAGCATTCTTCGTCGCCTGCGGCACAACTCACGTAATCCAAACATGGTATCTGTGGTTTCCTGAATCTTTAGTCTCACAATTCATGAAAGCGATTACAGCTTTCGTCGCTGGTAGTTCAGTTTTGTTGCTGTTAACATTGATGCCTTTTGCACTGGCACTTCCCAGCCCAGCAAGGCTAGAAGCCACTAATTTAGCATTAGAAAATGAGATTGCAGAACGCCGGAAAGCCGAGACAGCACTGGCTGAACTAGCCGAAGTATTGGAACAGCGAGTGCAAGCAAGAACTGGCAAACTTTCCCGAGCAAATAATTATTTAATTAAAGAAGTTCAAGAGCGAAAAAAAGCTAGAAAAGCGCTGCAACAATCTGAATTAGAATTGAGAATAAAAGCCAGAGAACTAGAGCGAGCGTTGCAAAAAATTCAGGAAAGCCAAGCTCAATTAGTACATACCGAAAAATTATCAGCTTTGGGTGAACTGACAGCAGGAATTGCCCACGAAATTAACAATCCCATCAACTTTATTGATGCGAACATCGCCTACGCCCGCAATTATGTTGAAGATTTGTTGCTTTTGGTCAACCTCTACGGCCAACATTATCCCAATCCGGTAGAAGAAATTAAGAAGGAAATTGAGACAGTAGAATTAGATTTTCTTAGCGAAGATTTGCCCAAGCTGCTTACTTCAATGAAGGTAGGAACTGACAGAATTTGCGCGATTGTTTCGTCGATGCGTAATTTTTCGCGTTTAGATAAAGATGGCATGAGTTTGGCTTCTATTCACGAAGGAATCAACAGCACTCTGTTAATTCTCCAGCACCGACTGAAAGCGAACGGCAAACTTCCGGGTATCGAATTGATTAAAGATTACGGGGATTTGCCGCTGGTAGAATGTTATGCAGGGCAATTAAATCAGGTGTTTATGAATATTATCAGCAATGCCATTGATGCTTTGCGAGACAGTTCTAATGCGCGTGTTTTGAATGGTCACAGAAGCTGTCCTACAATTGAGATTAGCACGGAAGTCGCGGAGGGCGATCGGGCAATCATCCGCATTTCCGACAACGGCCCTGGAATGACTGAAGAAGTCAAGGCTAAAATATTTAATCACTTTTTTACCACGAAACCCGCTGGTAAAGGAACGGGTTTAGGGTTATCAATTAGCTGCGAGATTGTTCGAGAAAAGCACTGTGGCAGCTTGGAGTGCCTTTCGAGAGTTGAAGAAGGTACTGAGTTTGTAATTTCGCTACCAATTAGGCAGCAGAAGTCTGAAACTAGCAGGTTATTGGCAATGCAGGAAGCAGTTTGAATTTGAGATTTTTAACGGCAGGTAGCTCATAGGCGGGATGCTCGTGCTACAATAAACGCGGATTTTGACTTTTTTAAGATGAGAGTAGAACGCAGAACTTGTCCTAAATTTTATTGCTATTAATAAGTTTGAATGCCAACTCTACTCAGGGGAATTTCTGCGTTTATTCCCACCATTTTACCAGAAATTACATACCCCCAATTGCGACTGTAACGGGGAGTATGAATACCTCGCATTTGAATTGAAATGGTGGTGTCAGGAGCGACTGGTTGAGCAAAAACTACGGTGGCTTTTTGGTTGTTGACAGAAACTTGAGTCTTGATTTTCTGATTGGATTGATTTTTCACCTCAATCCCTCCCCTGATGCTCAGATTGTCTGGAATGGCGATCGCAATTTCCGAAAGAGCTCTTCCCTGAACGTGAACCTCAAAATGATGGGTAGCACCTTGAAAGCGAGCTTTATTAGGAGTTGCAGCGCTACCAACAAGGTGAGGAATATTAGCATTTTGCATGGCTCCTCCCGCAATAGTAGCGGGGGCATTAGATGCCAGGATGACGGTAAATGCGGCAGCGTAAATTAACTTTTTCATCGCAGTATTCCCTAAAAACTTGACTAATTGGTGTTCTTATTTATTAGCTTGGCTGTCAGGAATGAAATAGGGATGAAATATTAACAGTTACACTCAATTTATTTTATTGATAGGTGCGAATCCGCGCAACACTGATAGGAATTTCTGCATTATTCCCACCAAAAATTATTAACTAGATGAACCTGCGAAGCCTGATTGCTTGCTACTAAAGAACATTCACCCAAAAATCAGCAATTACAATCTTGCCGTTGCGATTGAACTGACCCCACAGCTTGTATTTTCCTGGCTGCGGAAAGCTGGTCATGAACTGCACTTGACCGTCGAGGCTATTTTTCATTGCGTGAGCGTGAATGTAATCAGCCTTTGTCAGTAGAGATGATTGTTTGAGGATGACTAAATGCCCCCGTTCTCCCAAATAAGGCTGCAAGTCTTTAACGGGTTGATTGTTAGAAACCTGCTGCAAATTAAAGATTAGGGTGATTTCTTCACCTGCTTTGACCTTTGGTTGAGAGAAAGTTAAATTAGCTTTGGTATCCCCAAAAGTTTTAGCTGTCTTAAAGTCAATTGTTGGAGCGGGCGGGCTGTTGCCGATAACTTGTTTTTTCATGACTGAAACTTGTTCTTTCTGCCTCGCTGGTTTATAATCACTTAAAAGAGTGTAACTTCCAGCAGCCGGAAAATTGGCCTCGACTTCAAAGATACCATTTCCTTTATGAGTGGGATGAATGTGACTGAAAAACTGAAGGTCATCGCTGACAATAATCAAGTGCATCAGCTTTTCTTGAAAGGTGTCAAAATTAGCGATCGCTTTCCCGGCTGAGTCTTTAATATCAATCAACAAATTAACTGGCGTTTTGGGGGCAATGTCTCTTGAAGCAGTGAGTGTTGCCTGAGTGGTGGCCGTCTGAGTCGGTGTCGAATGTCCCTCATGGGGGTTCTTTGATTTTTCCCCATGTTGCATCCCTTCCATTGAGGAGTCGCCCTGTTGCATGGGTGGCATTTGAGAGCCTTGATTTTGAGGTTTGCTACTGCTTACTGACATGGCTGCGATCGCGCTAGCTGCCACTAAACCAGCAAAACTGTAAATCATTAATTTTTTATTCATACTTTTACATTTCAAAACATTAGGTTAAATTGCTTATCCTTTGCCTGCAATAACCGCTTTACTGACAAGGTGAGTATTACTAATCCACCTTGTCGATGCTCGTTAATTAAGCAGCAGCAGTTGCCATCGTGCGACATTCCGCAGCACAGCGCCGACAAATTTCAGCGCATTTCTGGCAGTGCTCGTTTTGATGTTTCGCGCACTCGGTAGCGCAGGCTTCGCAGATGTCTGCACAGACTTTACAAATTGCCTCTGCAAATCGGGAACCGCGACTCATAAAGCTAGCGCAAGTCCAACAAATTTGGGCGCAGTCGCGGCATAGCTTCGCACATTCGGGCATTTCTCCAATGCAGGAGTCAGCGCATTTTTCGCATTCAGTAGCGCACTGAACCACAGTATCGCAGCAGGATTGGTGTTCGTGAGTAGTCATTATTAAAAAACCTCTTGTCTTTTGATGTTTTGACGATTGGACAGCTTGATAACTGACCTCAATTTAAGGTTGACATTGATTAATGAAATCATGATGAAATTTTCAAGGGCGACACGACTTATTTTCTAACTGGATAGTCCAGTATCAAACGGCGATCGAGCTGTATCATAAAAAGTGGCAAAAATACTCTACCGTGAGGATGAGCGATGAAATTTCCAAAAATGAGTCAGCAAGATTTAAAAAACTCAACTCTCAAATTGACAGGTATAGGATAGCTATGATGGCGTGCTGCCTTTTACCTATGGCAGCTTTGTTCTTTATAAACGCAAGTTGGCGGGCATTAGTTGGTCACGACAACAAACAGCCCGCCAGCAACCAGTCAACCAATCAGTCAACCAGTCAACATCAGTTTCAACCGACTAAAAAGTCTACCGATTGAAGGTAAATCGACCATCTACCTTTTGACCGCTAATATCAGCAGTAATCTTCATCTGATACTGACCGACAACTTTTCCAGGCAGCAAAGCTGTATAGTGCTGGTCTTTCTGGTCATAAGTGAAGGTAACAGTCTTTTGAGTGCGATCGGGCATCTGAATTTGACTTGTTACCTTGGCATTAGGTATTGTCTGGTGGTTGTCGCCTCTTTGCAAATAGAAATCTAGATGAGTTTGAGCAGCCTCTTTTTCGACAACCAACTCTAAATGATAAGGGCCTGATTCTACCACTTGACCCCCTTTTGCTGACTTAGAATGACCAGTGGCAGCTATTAGTGTAGGGGCGGTTGAACTGTTTTGGGTTCCAATTTGTGCTAGAGAATCATCGGGTTTGTTAGTGGCATTTGTAGCCTGCACAGTATTGCCAGAGGCAGTTAGCAATATCAGTGCAGCACTACCTACAACGATTAAACCTGTTTTCAGAGATTTCATTTGTTTTTGTCCTGTGTTTGTTAGTAATAAACAATGACGGCTATACAAGAAATTTTTAAAGCCAAATTCCTATGCGTTCACAGGAAAT
>JBBSNU010000355.1:0-5805 GCA_038260455.1 Chroococcales cyanobacterium
CAAGAGTATTTAGATTCTGGTTGTTTGGAAGTTTGGATTGTTTTTCCTGAGAGTCGCTGGATAATGATTGTGATTCAATCTCAAAAGTTAGCTTTTAACTTGGGTTCTACAATCAGCACTCAGCTAGTATTGCCGGGTTTTTGTGTTGCTGTTGATGAGTTGTTGGGTTGATGGCAAACATTAGTGATACCATTTATAAAAAGTCTTGCTACAAAACAATAGTTGGGCGGAGTGAAACAGAGGATTATTTGTACGGGCCCGAAGTGCAAGGTGCGTCGCGGTGAGATTGTCGATATAATTTAGGGATTTTTCATGGCGACGCACCCTACCACTACATGATTAGCTTCTGCGTCTCGGACTGAATTTGTGAGAAAATGCTTGACAAAATGCCGTAGCTTGCGGCGCGGGACGCGATCGCCCATTCGGCCAATTAATGAAAATTATTAGCAATAAACAATGTAGTTGTCAACTTGCACAGAATCACCAACAGCGGTAAAATACTGATTGCTTTGTTTGTAAATCTACCCTAGATTCCAATTGGGAATTAAAACCAATAATCGAAATATGTCTCAAACTTACACCGTTGAATTACTTCACCAAGGCAGCACCTATACCGTAGAAGTGCCGGAAGATCAACCAATTTTGCAAACTGCGATCGCCGCTGGGATTGATTTGCCGAACTCTTGCAATTCGGGGGTTTGTACTACTTGCGCTGCTAAAGTTATTGAGGGTCAACTTAAGCAAGTTGATTGCATGGGCGTTAGTCCCGAACTTCAGGCCGAAGGTTATGTATTGCTGTGCGTTTCTTTTCCCCGATCGAACTTGAAGATAGAAACAGAAAAAGAAGATATTGTTTACGCTCGGCAGTTTGGCAAACCCTAGAAATAAACTAAAATTGACATAAATATCGATCGCGGTAAAACCATTATGGATCGCCAGATGACCACCCATTTCATTTCCGCAGAAGTTGACCTCCACGATACCGCCGAAGAACTGCACTCGGCGATTGAAACTGAACTGCAAAAGCACGGCGAACCGCTGCGCTGGGCTGTCACAGATGTGGATGTCGATCGGCAAAAGGCTGTGGTAGAAGGCTACGTGCTCGTGGAATCATCCCCCGTAGCAGCGTGAACTCCCCCCCTTTAACCGTGGTTTTGATAGTCCCCACAGGCGTTGGAGCCTCGATTGGTGGCTTTGCAGGAGATGCGCTGCCGGTGGCTAGGGCGATCGCCCAAGTTTCAGATACGCTGATTACTCACCCCAACGTCCTCAACGGCGCTCAACTCTATTGGCCGATACCTAACGCTCTCTACGTGGAAGGTTACGCCCTTGACAAGTTTGCAGCAGGATGCTGGGGTTTGCAACCAGTACATCAAAATCGCATCGGCTTAATCGTGGATTGTGCGATCGAACCGGAGTTGCAGTTGCGCCACTTGCAAGCCGTTGACGCTGCTAGGGCCACATTAGGTTTGAACGTAAGTGATTGTATTTTGACCGATCGCCCGCTGGAAGTAGAATTGCGTATTTCAGAATCAGGGGCATCCTGGGGGACGATCGGCAATCCCGACAGTTTACTACGCGCCGCCGAAAAATTGATCCGACAAGCAAAAGTCGAGGCGATCGCCGTTGTGGCGAGATTTCCCGACGATGAAGGTAGCATCGCCCTCGAAAACTACCGCCGCGGCAAAGGAGTTGACCCCCTCGCCGGCGCGGAAGCTGTGATCAGCCACCTGATCGTCAGAACTTTTAAAATTCCCTGCGCCCACGCCCCGGCGCTGTCTGCGCTTCCCCTCGATCCGCAGCTTTCCCCGCGATCGGCTGCTGAGGAAATCGGGTATACTTTCTTACCTTGCGTGCTTGCCGGCCTTAGCAAAGCTCCCCAATTTGTAGGGCCAGAAAGCGCTCTAGGGAGCCAATTATCCATTACTGCCGATCGAGTCGATGCGGTGGTGATACCCGCCACAGCCTGCGGCGGCAGTGCTATCCTGAGTTTAAGTGGGCGATCGTCGGTACAAATTATCGCTGTGGGCGACAACAAAACCCAGATGCAAGTTCCCCCAGAAAAACTCGGAATCAAAGCTTTGCAGGTAAACTCATATTTAGAGGCGATCGGAGTCTTGGTCGCTTTACGAGCCGGCATCACTCCAACTTCCTTGGGTGCAGACATTTCCTCCCTGCGTTGTTTGTCTGAATCTACTAAACAAATCTAAAATCTAAAACCTAAAATCTAAAATTGATTAAGTGGCAGAAAAAATTCCCGAAAATCCTGAAATTGAACCCTTAACGCGCACCCAAGTTTTAGTAGCGATGGGCGTGACAGCCATTATGTTGCTGGCGGTAGCTAAAGTGTGGTTGCTATTTGGATCGGTATCGCTTTTGCCAGTCAAATTGAACGTAATGGATTTGCTCGCAGGATGTGCGATCGGACTGGCAATTACAGGCGGTAGCGCGATCGTTTATCGCCTTTGGCCCGGCTATCGCCGGAGTGCTGATGTTTACTTAGAAGTAGTGCTCAAACCCCTATTTTGGCCGGATTTAATTTGGCTGGGACTGCTACCCGGACTGAGCGAAGAATTGTTATTTCGAGGCGTGATGCTTTCCGCCTTGGGAATGAATTTTACTGGTTTAATTTTATCAAGTTTTTGCTTCGGCATTCTGCACTTAGGAGGCACGGATCAATGGCCTTATGCTGTTTGGGCGACGGCGGTGGGATTGCTATTAGGTTACAGCGTTTTAGTTACTGGGAATTTGTTAGTGCCAATTACGGCTCATATCTGTACAAATTTGATTTCTAGCTGTGTATGGAAGTGGGAACACAGTCAAGTGAAGCAGTAGGGCGATCGTACAGATTGGTTCGTAGTGAGGACTTCAGTCCGCAGAAATTAAAGGACTAAAGTCCTCACTACGAACCTTTTTTGTGGTTTGTAGTGAGGACTTCAGTCCGCAGAAATTAAAGGACTAAAGTCCTCACTACGAACCTTTTTTGTGGTTTGTAGTGAGGACTTTAGTCCGCATCAATTAAGGACTAAAGTCCTCACTACGAACCTTTTGTATGGGTTTGTAGTGAGGACTTTAGTCCGCATCAATCAAAGGACTAAAGTCCTCATTACGAACCTTTTTTATGGTGGGTAATTTACCAGACATGATATCAATTGACTTTTGAGCTATTGAAACCGCCGAATCCGATCTTTGTTAAGGCAGTTTATAACTGCTCGATCGCACAATCAATTCACCTTGACTGGGGTTGCTGCTGAAAATAAAAGCACCTGCTTGAGTTTCGCCACTTGACAAAAAGTCAATTTGTTGGTCGCCGGATTCCAAGACTTCACCGTTGACTCGCAGTTCCGCAATAATTTGCACTGATTCAGCCGTTTCTCCGCCCGTATTAGTCACTGTAAACGGCACATAAAACTGCCCTTGGGTTTCGCGAATTGGTGCATTGCGAGTGACAGAAATCACCGGAGGTTTCTGTTCTTTAGTCGCCCAGTTGTAGAGTACCAGTCCGGTGAGGATAGAAAGGATGAAGCAGGCGATCGCAAATGTCACCCATTCAGCAGGATTTCTTTTTTGTTGCTGTTCGCGATCGCTTTCTGTATTGCTTTCACTCATACCGCTAACCTCCCCGCAGCGCCGCCAATTGTCGCCGGCAATCCCAATACTAACGTATAGCTCAACCAAATCGACCACGGATCGTCAAAGTTGAGTTTTTGGAAGAAAAACAGCATAAATGCAGAAGCCGCCAGCGATACTAAATACGCCATAACAGTTTCGCTGAGGGGACGCTGAAAAATCCCTTGTTGTTGTTGGCGCTTTTCTTGATAAGTAAAACCAGCTACAAATACAATACCGTAGGAAATTAGCAGCGAAGCGGCGATAATTGCTAATTGCCAAGGCGGCGAAATAGCTGCCGCTAGCATCGGCACTTCGTCGGTTGGGGCGATGTTGAAAGCAATGATCGTAGCGCCGATTAAAGTAGCGCCGATATCTGCTACAGTTGGATTAATTGTAGGTTCGCTGTCGCCGTCTGAGCTTTGATAGCGATCGCCGCTCAAGAAACCGCTTGCTAGTGCCACTCCCAAAGCAAACGGCAAGCCTTCAAAGAGGATTTTCCCCAAACTTTCTTGCAGCGGAGTCTCCAGCGTAATTTCCCTGAGCAAAAACAGGATCGCAGCGGCGCAGACAATCCCAATCGCGATCGCTTCTACAGTATCCATTGCAGCATTTCGCCAGTGGATGTCCTTAGTTTTGCGAAAACCTTCAGTACGAATCAGCAAGAAAACGGCGATAAAAGTAGTTGCAATGGCGATCGACATTTGCGGTGGTTCAGTATGCGAACCAATCCACCAAACCTCCATCGTATAAAGCAGGGGAATCCCGAACAAAAAGCCGCCCGATGCACCGCGAATAATGTCGTTTAGTTCATTTGACCACTGATTTTTGCGTTTTTTTGATTTCTTCATGTGTGAGTAAAAACTAGCATCTAAAAATTGGAAAATCCACTATTTTTAAAACATTATCAAATAGAATACCAGATTTGTTGTATTCTTTCTATAACTCAGGACGGAGTTTTGATGTTGTTATATCAGCCAAAGGTAGTGCCAGTAAGAGAAATTCTCCTGATTGATAATTTGGCATATTTCAAATATTGTCGTAGATAACATCTTCTTCGCTGTAGCCCGACAATAATTGCTCCGCAGCAAGACGATGCCAAGCAGCATTTTCCTCTTCTGTATCAGTTGATTCTTTCACTAGAACAATAACTCTGACTTCTTGGTTAGCTGCCAAGTATTTTAAGAGAGTATCGGGAAATTCTATTTTTCCTTCATCTGTGACTTTTGCTGGAAACTCGTAAGCTTTCATGATAGTTATATTGGGTTTTTTACAACATTACGCAGTTTGTGATTTAGTTTCTCTTTGCTTAACTTGGTTTTTCAAATTTTCCACTTCATCAATTAACTGCAACACTGTAATTGCAATATCTGGTCTAACTTCGGGTTTGGCAGTACAGTTAATCTGTGACTGCGCCCACTCTTGCAGTTGCTTAAACTTTCCTACTTTGCTAAAGACAGGATTGCCATCATGTTCAGCAATACTGGCAACTTCGTGACTAAATGCAGCTAACCTAGTAAAGAGTTCATCCTTCCACGAACCTGCCAAAATGCGCTGATTCACTGTGTAATGTGCCAGATTAGGAGCAGTGAATGTCACATTAGGCTTAGCTAAAAAGTTATTATCTAAACCTTGTGATGAATCAAAGGTTTTGCAAACAATATTTAAGATTTGTGTGAATTGTTCCTGTTCTTCAACTGTAAGCAGACGATCGAACAACACAGTATGAGTATATGCAGTAATCTCATTATCTATAGTTTGGCGATTTGTAGAACGAATTGTTAAATCGTTCAAAGTGTAATTTTTTTTCATTTATCCTGCTTCCTGGTAAGGTTGAAAGTCAGCTTTTTTATTTGAAAAATCAAAGGCATTAATTGAAAACCATATTTGCTGTGCGGCAAACATCACATTGGCAATTGGCTCAATTCTAGCTTCTCCTCTATCCAACAGATAGTTTAATTCTACCACAGGTAAAGACATTTCAATAACTGTGCAGCCTAACGCCTCCAAACCTGGTGATAGGGCAGCAAAGAACCAGGCCACTTCTGGATATAACGGCTCTTCCGTACTTATTGTGCTAATTTTTTAGGAAAATGCCAAAATAGTAATGCCCGTATTTCAAAATTTCTCAAATTTCTAAATCCAAAGCCACACCTTTTTAATAGCTTTAATTTAGTATTAATTCCCTCTACTATC
>JBBSNU010000356.1:0-5772 GCA_038260455.1 Chroococcales cyanobacterium
ATTCAGAATCCCACCGAAGACTTAGCAAACGCCGACATGGAAGTACAATCCATCAAACAAGGATTCAATTCCCACGACATCTTAATCAAAAAACAAGCCACCAAAATCGCCTTTAACGAAAACCTCAAAAATCTCTCCAATGCCAGCTACATCCACTTTTCATGCCACGGAGTATTTAACTTTGACTATCCGCTGCTATCCCTCCTAGCCCTAGCCGATTGTTTGGAATCTACCTCAGAAATTAACCCGCAAATCCCCGAAATTAACCCCCCCCAACCCCCCCTTGGTAAGGGGGGGCTTCAAGAGGATATGCCCGAAACTCCCCGTTACGTGACAATGCGTAGCGGGCGAAAAGCCATCCCGGAAAAATGCCTAACCTTGCGAGAAATCTTTGCCGATTTACAATTAAACAAGTGCAATCTCGTGACACTCTCCGCCTGCGAAACCGGGTTAACCCAGTCAACAACAATGACAGATGAATACATTGGTTTACCCAGCGGCTTCCTGTATGCTGGAAGTATGAATGTAGTTAGCACTTTATGGTCAGTCGATGATTTTGCGACGGCGATTTTAATGATCAAATTTTATCAGGAATTGCAACCGAAAGTATCAGTAGCAGTCGCCTTGAACTGCGCCCAAAACTGGATGCGCGCCGCCAGCAAAGAAGATTTAGAAAGTTTTGCAAACACCTTAAAATTAGAGGGAAAAATAGATCAAAAATCTTGGGAATCTATGCAACTGTGGTTAATGCTATCGACGACAGAACATCCCTTTAGCCAACCGCAATATTGGGCGGCATTCTGTGCAACTGGATATTAAATCCGATGCAATATAGAATCACCAAATCCCGTAGGGGCTGGTTCACTAACCATCCACAAAAAACACCAACAATTCACAAAAACCAGCCCCCACCCCACCAATCAACTCCCAACAGAATACAGGTTCATAAATATCAACTATAGGAGGGGGCGGGTTTTCGAGTTCTGCGATTTGATAGCAAAAATTTCGGCGAACCCGCCCCTACCAATCTCGGGATTTTTGATGTAATATAGTTATCAATTACCCACGGGTTGTCAGAAACCGGGTTTTTGGCAAAATCCTTCCCACTCACCCAAAAATTCAGAAAAAACCCGGTTTCTTAGCTTTTAATACATCTGACAAAAACCAGCCCCACCAACCCTCACATTTTATTAACAAACAATTGTCCTATGGAACCCGAAAAAATTATCCTTATCTTCCTGA
The DNA here is from genome assembly GCA_038260455.1 of Chroococcales cyanobacterium. GTDB lineage: Bacteria > Cyanobacteriota > Cyanobacteriia > Cyanobacteriales > Microcoleaceae > Microcoleus. Next base: position 1,243 of record JBBSNU010000356.1, read on the forward strand.
AATGGCTGGCCGAAAATCCGAGCATTTTCCTGCCGACAGCATGGCAAGATTTACCTCAACTAGAGACAAAAATAGCAGAATCAGCCGATGATGAATTATTTCCCCTGGCTATGACAATCAGCAAATGGTGTGCCTATCATGGATTGGGAGAAACTTTAAAACAAGATGCAGCAAAACTTAAAAAAGAAATCGAGGATGCAGGCGAACCCACCCCAACTACAATGCAGCCGCTAACTAATATCACTCAAACTCTGCGTCAAAGTATTGAAGAAGCTTCCCGAAAAATTCAAAAACTAGAGGCAGAAAATCAATCATATACAGACAATGACTCAAAACAATAAAATCTATGCCCCCAATGTCTATTTATTTGCTTATGATTTCTGCAATTCCTCAGAGTCAGAAGTCCCACTCTGGCAGAAATGCCACGAGATTTTGCAAACTAAATTAGCAATCAGTAGCGCATTCAAGGACAGCTATTTGCCGAAAGCAAAGGAACCGAGGGGCGGGCGAGTCAGGCTGATTAATCCAGAAGTTGTCGATAAGCGCAATTCTCTGGCTTTTGCTAAGGAAATTTCCCACGACAACCAACAAATTAGCCTCAAAGGTTTTGCCGAACCGCTACGAATTAATGACGCCTATGCCCTCGGTTTGCAAATTCGCATCCCCGAAAAAGTTAACGGCGTTAAAACTCCCTCTGTCGGTGTTAGCATTTTTAAGGAGTTCAATCCCGATAACTGCTTGCTGCCGGATTTTGTGCAAAGTTATTTCGGGCAAACTCTGTTAATTACCGCTTGGCTGAGTGTGGAACAAAATCAAGCAGCGCGGGAAGATTCGCAGTTTCTGAAAAATTTAGCCCAACAGTGTCTGGAAAATTTCATTGTTGGTGACAATCTGCCGAGTTTTTACCGTCAAGGCGAGTTGTTTGGCAGCCCGATTTTAGAATACGGTGATCCCAGTCGCCCCGATACGGGCTGCCACGTTATCGTCTGGTTTTTCAACAATTCGGCAACTGATAATATCTGGGATGAGACGCGCTACAGCGATTTTGTTGATTTGTTTTTGTACCGCAATAAGATTCTGCACGCCTATAAAGACACCCGCAAAATTTATTTTAAAACTCGCCAGGAATACGAACAAATCGAAGCGGATATTGAGAAGACTTTTAAGTATTTGCAGCGGGAAAAAGCCCATCAGCGACAATCGAAGGGTGCGGGTTTAAAGCCAGAGGAGTTAGAGTATCTGGAAAGTCAGATAATTGAGATGCCGCCGCGCGCTGTAGAGTATACTCGATTGCTGATTGATATGGAAAATCGCCAAAATACGATCGCCATTAACGCCAAAAATTACCAAAATAAATTAAATCTAATAAGTCTTGACATCAAGTCTCAAAAAGTTTATAATGATAGTGATGCCGATTTGAGCTTCCTAGAATTATTCAGCAAAGAAACTTGCCCGCAGTTTCAAGAACAAATCAAATTTGACTTAGGCTACTTCCGACACGGCACCGGGTTGCTAGACAAGGCGATGGAAGCAATTAAAGGCGTAGTGGCGATCGAAGAAGCCCGTCGCGATGCAGAATTACAAGCAACCATTCAAGTAGTAGGCTCAGCTTTAGGATTTGTCGGCATAGTAGCCAGCGTAGCTCCTTATCTGATCAAACAAGACCCGCCCGATCGCAAATTTTACCTACCATTAAGCAACATTGAAATCCCGTCATTTATCCTCGTGCTGCTGATTAGCCTCGGTGCGGGATTTGGTGTGTGGATGTCGGTATGGGCGATCGGGCAACTCAAGAAAATCCTACCAAAAATCAAGCAGCGGCTGCCTTTCCGTTGACAGTTGTAGGGTGTGTCGCGATCGAAAATCTCTCAAAAAAATTGACTTTTCTCATAGCGACGCACCTAAGATCATTTCCGGTTGCATTGGTATTGTTCAAACAGTCAACAGTTAACAGTTAACAGTTAACAGTCAACAGTTAACAGTTAACATCATTCCCAATTCATGTAACAAACCGCATCAACTGTTCCCCTCTTGGCCGTAGGCTTGCCAAGCCAAATCCACCAACCCGTTCACAATCGCCACAGCCACCACCGCCGAACCCTTGCGCCCCTCAATCCGAATGTGAGGAACCATCGAATCGTGCAGTCGCGACTTCGCCACATCAACCCCCACAAACCCAGAAGGAGTCCCAATCACCAAAGCCGGTCGAATCTCCTCAGCCTCAATCAAATCGACGAGGGCCGACAAAGCAGTTTGAGCCTGGCCCACCACAAAAATCCCTTCAGGATAGCGTTTAGCCAAAGTTTCAATCCCCCAAGCCGCCCGCGTCTTTTCCTTTTGAGGCCGCGTCAAAGCCTCCATCGAACAATAAACCGGATTAGCAAAGGTACTTTGAATTTGTGGCGTAATGCCCACCTGCACCATCGGTACGTCTACTACGATCGTAGTTCTAGCAGCCAAAGCCGCCGCCCCGGCTTGCAAAGCCTGATCGGAGAAACTAATTAAAGACTTGTACTCAAAATCAGCAGTCGCATAGATCACGCGGCGGACTATTTCGTACTCCGCCGATGAAAAACCGTGGTCGCCAATTTCGCTATCGATTAATCCCAGACTCTGGGCATCGCTTACGTGCCATTCCATTTGTTGGATAGCTGTCGCCTGTGAATTATCAAGTATCAGCTTACCAGCTTTTAGTCATCAAAGAAGGAAGAAGGAAGAGGGAAGAAGGAAGAAGGGAAGACGGAAGACGGAAGAAGGAAGAAGGAAGAGGGAAGAAGGAAGAGGGAAGAAGGAAGAAGGCAGAAGGGAAGACGGCAGACTGAAGAAGCAGTCTAATCAAGGGTTTCAGAAATTACGCGCGGGGCCGAGAAACCGGGTTTTTTCACGATTTAACTTCGTTGCAGCCGACAGAAAAGGTGAAAAACCCGGTTTCTAAGAGTCGCATCGATCGCGAACTGAACCTAAACACCCCGCCCTGCCAACTGTCAACTGTCAACTGTCAACTGCCAACTGTCAACTATCAACTGCCAACTGCCAACTGCCAACTGCCAACTGCCAACTGCCAACTATCAACTGTCAACTGCCAACTGACTCCTAAAAAACTAAGTTTCCTCTGAAGGAGATTTGCCCAAAACAGGAGTTAAGAATGCTACCAAAACCCCGATCGCAAAACCGGCCACATTTCGAGTCAAAGGCAACCAGTCAGAAGTCCGAGTCACCACAGGCCCAATTCCGAAAGCCAAAAATAGAATCCCCCACAGCGGCGAAAACATCAGCGCCCACTGCCAAGCCACAATCTGTCCGGGTTTCCGAGGCTGAGCCGCAAACCCGCAGATGACGCCACCAACCACCGATGAAATTAATGTCAGAACCCACTGTTCCTTCGGCAAACCGGGAACCACGCGACACCCGCCCTGACGCAAACAGCCTTGTATCGACTCTAAAGATTCAATGATCGATCGATCTTCGCCATTCTCCCGGACAAAAAACTGATTGCCGTAGCGAGTCTGCAGTTCCACCCAAAAACTACGCGGCAGCAGCGGATACAGCGAGTCGCCGACATTAAAATTGAGCAAATTGCCACCTCGGGGGTCAGCAACTAGCAACACGCTCTTGCTATCCAAGCCCCAATAACTTTTGACGGCCAAACCGGGCGTGCGATCGTACTGAGTCAGCACTCGCAGCTTCCAACCGGTTTCGGCTTCAAAGGCATTTAAATTTTTTACCAAATCCTCTTCTTCAATATCCGTAAGGGCTTTAGCTAAGTCAATGATCGGCGTCTGAATTTCTGGCAACAAATCGGGATTGCTGAAAGCGTGGGCCGCAGGTGCGATCGCCCACACAGACAAAGCCAGAAAAAAGGCGACAGCAGAGGCTAGAAATTTGCGCGGGAAAAGCTGTGACATAAGAACTTGTAATCTGGGTCTTAATGGTGAATGTTAGGTGGCGGTCTTAACCAGAGGATCAGAGAAAACTCATATTCTTTACAATTATTTACTTTACAGGAACCCGAGACCAAGGGAAAGGGGGAAATAGTTTTGATACCAAACCCAGGCTTGAATATTCATTGATTTCTTAGTCCGCGGAGGCGGACATCGTTTGTGTAGTCGCGGTTTCAACCGCCGACTCTCTCTCACCAATTACCCATTCCCCATTACCGATGCCCTAATGAGATTTTGCCACCACCCCGTCACAAAGATACCGATCGCGCGAGCTCACATTAGGATTAGTCCTCAGATAATCACCAACCCAATCGCAGCCCCTCACCAGCAAATCATCAAGATCCAAATTCCACAAAATCACCCGATTATCCCGCCCAGCAGAAGCCAGAACCTTCCCATCCGGGCTAAAACTCACGCTCATCACGCTATCCCTGTGACCGGTCAAAGTTTTCAGCAAAGTCCCGCTGCGGCTCCATAACTTCACCTTGCGATCGTAACTGCCCGAAGCAATCAACAAACCATCCGGGCTAAAACTCACGCTAGTCACACTGTCGCTAGAACCCTTCAGCAGCGTCGCCACCAAAGTCCC
>JBBSNU010000357.1:0-5768 GCA_038260455.1 Chroococcales cyanobacterium
ATTTTTGTGTTTCAGAATCCTCCTTTAGACTTGTGTGTATCTTGAGCCTAGAGACAGATAGCAAACTAAAAATTAGGTCGCTACTATGATAAGCGAAACATTGTTAAGGAATGTAAAAACATGGAAACTCGTCCTACTAACGTACCTACAACCACTAATGCTTACAACGGCAAAGATCGCAATGCCTTTTTGTTTGGCTTCAACCCGCAAGCAGAACTTTGGAACGGCCGCTTAGCGATGATCGGTTTCTTAGCTTATTTGCTCTGGGACATGGCTGGATTTAGCGTTCTGCGCGACATCCTTCACTTTCTGCCTACCTATATTGCTCGCTAATAACGAGGAGTTTTTCTGGTCGGGCAGTATGAGTAAATGCCGCAACTGCCCGATCGGCTAAAAGTTACAAATGGCAGCGAGTATGATTTGGTTCGTTTGTAGCTTGCGTTACTTTTGACTGGCATTAAAAGATTTATTGCTGCGATCTGATTGATGATTGCAGGTGGGGCGCGATCGCTGGCGCAGTGAATATTGAGAGCAAAACAGATATTTATTGCTGAGATGCGATCGCCCCTGCTGTATTTTTGGCAAGAAATTTCATCGATAACCTCTGATTGTATATGAAAAATAGGAGCATCAACGATGATTAACTCAAATTTACTGGCAGTAGTAGAATCAGCTCTGGCTGACACAGCATCAGGAAACTGGCAAAAGCCGATAGTGATGTTTGTTTGCAATATCTTAGCATTGCTAGTTCTGAGCCGCGTAATTTGGCATCCCCATGTCGGCCCTAAAATGCCTTTGCCCTTCCCGTCTCTGTTTAACAATGTTAGCGTTCCCGCATTTTTGGCATCAATGAGCGCCGGTCACATTCTGGGAGCATTAATGATTTTGACGCTCGGCATCGATAAGTATATTTAGGAGCAATGGCGCGACTGTTGTGGGGAATTTTTCCTGCAATGGGTCGAGTGAAATCCGCAGAAAGTTTGCAGGGGTTAGTGAAATGCACTCACCCCTATTTTTAGGTTTGTATCTAAACATTGTCTAAAATCAGTAGTAGACCTCTTCATAAGTCCTCGATTGATACATAAACCGCAGATTCAAGGCAGATGCAACACACCCTATAGCAGATAATTTCAGATAATTTGTGCGTGAGTGGAAGAGGTAGAGTAGGGTGCGTCAGATTGTTGGCTGGAAATAGTGGATAAAATGTAAGGGTCTGACGCACCCTACAATACTATAAGTCAATCGGACAAAATTAATTACACAAAGGCTTTGGACGCTTACAGACTTTCAGGTGAGATTGTATGTAATTAATTCTGTCGAGCTACTTAACTACTTTAGACAGACGCAGGAGTCCGGGAAGGAGAGATAGATTTTAAACAATCGGGTTTTTTCAAAATAAAACGCCTGAGCATAGGAGTTTCAGCGGTGAAGCAATCCGCGCCGATGCAGAATTGGGGGAAGAAGATTTGTTGAATGCGGCAGCAATTCAAACTATTCAATGATAGCCCAACTGTGGGTACCGTGTGGCAGAACTGCCCGACTAGCGGCGTTTAGCTGCTATTTTTCGATTATATAGATGAGGTTTAAAACAATGGATTCTAATTCGATCGCAAATTCTGATCAAGAAAACCAAACTAACACTGGCGAGGCAGAACGCTGGGCTTCGTTAATTGGTGGCGGGGCGCTGGTGTTGTTTGGTTTGTCGCAGCGTTCTTTGAGAGGTGCTTTGCTGGCGGTTGCGGGTGGCGGTTTGGCGGCGCGCGGACTGGGGGTTGCGGAGGGTTTGCAGTCGGCCGCAGATGCCAATCAAAGTATTAAAGTTGAAAAGACGGTGACGATCGACAAACCGGCTGATGAATTGTACCGTTTCTGGCGCGATTTTGAAAATTTACCTCGGTTTATGAAGCATCTCAAACACGTTGCGGTAATAGATGACAAGCGTTCTCACTGGATTGCCAGCGCGCCGATCGGCAATAGTGTAGAATGGGATGCAGAGATTGTCCGCGAAGAAGAAAATCGGTTAATTGCGTGGGTGTCTGTGGAAGGCGCGGATGTTGAGAATTCGGGTTTTGTGCGCTTTCAACCGGCACCAGCAGGACGCGGTACTGAGGTTAAAGTTGCGATCGAATACAACCCTCCTGGCGGTGCGATTGCTGGTGCAGCGGCTAAGCTATTTGGGGAAGTGCCAGAACAGCAAATTGCTGACGATTTGCGCCGCTTTAAGCAGTTTATGGAAGCTGGGGAAATAGCTACGACGGAAGGCCAATCTTCGGGCCGCAAGTAATATAGCCTTTCTCAGAAAGATGAGGTACTATCCGGCATAGGGCATAGGGCATAGGGCATAGGGCATAGGGCATAGGGCATAGGGCATAGGGCATAGGGCATAGGGCTATCCTCACTTTTTTGAGAACCGCTATAATGGCGATCGTGTCCGCTAAAATAACCGCAATTCCTGTAGGGGCGGGTTTTACAAACTATCTTTCCTTGACATCGACAATATCTATAAACCCGCCCCCACCAAGCGATAAAATTCGCTTGCGGGCAATTCAACGGACATGATATAACAATCATCAAGTTTGTAGTGACGACGAAGAGTCCTCTCGGGAGCATCTCAGTTTTGCATTTATAGTGCGAGCGTCCCCGCTCGCGAGTACAATACGCGATCGGCGACGCTCGCACTATAAAAAAATCCTTTTTGCAAAACTGAGATGCTCCCGTCCTCTCTCCGCACATTGAAATCAATTAGGACTTTAGTCTTTACTACAAACCGTTGAGTTTGTGTTACTAAAATATTTGTTTTTTAGTTTATTAGCTGATGCCGTCTGAAGTAATTTTTGGAAATGCGGGCGCTGAAGGCGCAAGTCGCGGCGGTTGGTTTGCGGGTCACTTTATTAGGCCTGAAGACGACACGCGATCGGCTTCTGTGTTAGAGCTAAAATGGGGCGCTCACCCGCCGGAGATTGCAGGACTGAGCGGGCGGTAAAGGCGGCAGCAACTACGCTTTTTATCCTGGTAAAAGGGCGGTTTCGCCTGCAATTTCCCGATCTAGAAATCTTGCTTTCTCGCGAAGGAGATTATGCCCTCTGGCTGCCGGGAGTGCCTCATTATTGGTCGGCCCTAGAGGATTCGACGATCGTGACTGTGCGGTGGCCTTCCCTGTCGGGAGATAGTTCTACTATTAAGAATTAAGTTTAACTTCGGGAACTAAAACGCGGCCGCTATAACCCGCGCGCTGGTATCGATCGATCGCCTCGACTGCGATAACATCCGTTTTACCTGTCTTGATGAGCGCAACGCAAGCACCGCCAAAACCTCCGCCCGTCAGCCTTGCGCCGAAGACTCCGGGGATTGACTGCAAGATTGCCGCCAGCGCGTCTACTGCGGGCACTGAAACTTCGTAGTCGTCGCGCAAACTCGCGTGGGAAGCATTCATTAACTCGCCAAAACGCTCTGCTGACAAAGATTTTACTGCTTGCAGCACGCGGTTGTTTTCGGTAATGACGTGGCGCGATCGCCTTCTGAGGGGTTCCGGCAATACTTCGACTGCTTTGGGATCGGCGATATCCCTGAGAGCTTTAACTCCCAATATTCGGGCGGATTCCTCGCACTCAGCGCGCCGCTTGTTGTAGCCGCTTCCTGCTGCTAGTTGGTGGCTTTCGCCGCTGTCAATTACTAAAATTTCTGTGTCTGGAGGAAAAGGTATCGGGCGGTATTCTAGGCTGCGGGTGTCGAGAAATAGCATGGTGTTGGTGTCTGCTAAACTCGATGCCATTTGATCCATGATGCCGCAGTTCAAACCGGCGTACCGGATTTCGGCTAGCTGTCCGATTTGAGCTAGCCGCACGTCGTCTAGGGGGAGGTTGAGCAAAGCGCGCATTCCTCTGAGGGTGGCTATTTCTAATGCCGCGCTGCTGGACAAACCTGCGCCGATCGGCACGTTGGAGGTAATGTAGAGATTTATTGGCGGTATTTTGTATCCTTCTTTTTCTAAAAGTCTGAGGCAGCCACAGATATAAGTGACGAATTTTTGCGGTATAGTATCGTCGTCTGAAAAATTTATGAGTTCGTCATATTCTGCTGAATAAAAATGGTGGCGATCGTCGCTGCTGAAGCCGATTTGTACTGTTGTGCGCTGGGGAATAGCAGTCGGAAGTACAAATCCGTCGTTGTAGTCTGTGTGTTCGCCCAGCATATTTACTCTTCCGGGCGCGCTAGCTTGGGTTCTGGGTAATGTACCAAATACTCGTTGGAAATTCATTTTTGGGGAAGTGGTAATTGGTTGTTGGTAATTGGTTATTGGTTATTTGTTATTGGTTATTTGGAAAAACAGCTATCCGTGACTCCGTGACTTACGTGTTGTGCTGTTGGTAATTGGGAAGAAATAAATTTATTTTTTATCGTTTGTCCTTATTATAGTGCCCAAGTTTTTTGGTTAATTCAACCCATGTTAACAAAAATCAACATGGCTGTAGGTGGGGAAAAAATATGAGGTTGTGATAAAATGACAGGCTAAGATTTCTCCCAGCAATTCAAAAAATGCGATCGACCAGACCCCGGAAACAGTTTGCTCAACATTGGCTCAAAAGCGAGAAAGCCTTAGATAAGATTGTCAAAGCATCGAATTTGGATGGTTCTCGCGTCCTGGAAATCGGGCCGGGCACTGGGATTCTGACTCGGCGCTTGCTGCCAGAAGCTGAGTCTGTTGTTGCTGTGGAGATCGATCGAGATTTGTGCCTAAAACTAGCCAAGCAACTAGGCAAAATTGACAATTTTTTACTGCTACAGGGCGATTTCCTGGAAATGGACTTAGAGGCTGAACTAATAGCCTTTCCAAAATTTCAAAATCCCAATAAAGTTGTTGCCAACATTCCCTATAATATCACCGGCCCGATCCTGCAAAAACTGCTGGGAACGATATCTGCGCCTGCTGCTAAACCCTTTGATGCGATCGTGCTGTTAGTGCAGAAAGAAGTCGCCCAAAGACTTTACGCTAAACCTGGTTCTACAGCTTTTGGCGCTTTGTCGGTGCGGGTACAATATTTAGCAGAATGCGAGTTAGTTTGTGATGTGCCTTCTAGAGATTTTTATCCGCCGCCCAAAGTCGATTCTGCGGTGGTGCGGCTGCGTCCCAGACAGATAGAAACTGCGGCGGTTAATCCGCGCTATTTGGAGACTTTACTGAAGTTGGGATTTGGCAGCAAGCGCAAAATGCTGCGAAACAATTTGAAAGGATCTGTCGATTTAGATAAACTCGTTCAATTGTTAGAAAATTTACAAATAAATCCTCAATCTCGCGCTGAAGATTTGAGCGTGGCTCAATGGGTAAATTTGAGCAATAATTTGTTTTCGGATGACTAATGACTACTGACTCATGATTAATGACGGATGACTGATAGAGGGCGGGTTTTGCCCTTTTTTTAGTCATTTGTATCATATATCCTTAGCTAAACCCGCCCCTACTAATGACTACTGACTAATGACCAATGATATCATGTCCGGTAGATGAATAACAAAAACGGTTCGTTCGTAGTGCGGACTTTAGTCCGCAACGTGGATAGGCCTAAAGTGCGCACGACGACCGAATTTTATATCGGTCAATAGACCCGACATGATATGACTACTGACTTGGCTCTTCTGGGTTTGCGGTGTAAAGTGTATAATGTAGGAACTTTATGCTAGAGCGTCGCTCATGGATTTTCATCTTGACGGATTACTCAATTTGCCAGGCATTACGATTGAAAGATGTATTAAAAATGATAGAAAAACAA
>JBBSNU010000358.1:0-5719 GCA_038260455.1 Chroococcales cyanobacterium
ACTGATTTTAATTCAATACGCCGGATGGCTTTATACAGGGAGACTAAACTTTGCAAACATGGTCTATGCTGACGGATTTAATACCAGCGACGACTACCACGCTTACTTAGTATTTCCGCACAAAATGCTGCAACTCGGTTCTATTTTCGGGATAACGTGCAGCAACTTGCAAAAACTCGAAAACAATTGTATGAAGACGGAGAAAATTTTGTGCTGGATTTAGAAACAAAATTGTAGAAAGTCTTGGACGCAGGGATAGTCAGAAACCTGGTTTTTTCCAAACCTCTTTCGTTGCAGCCAACAGTAAAGGTGAAAAACCAGGTTTCTTTAATCACAGGGGATTTTTCACATAAAAAAGCAAATTGGATATCAAACCGAGAAGCCGGAAATGTTTGGTATCAATTTGAGTGTCTGCTGGCAGCATCTGCAATACATCTTTTTCGGATAAAAGATTGAGGTTTTCTTCTTTGGCGAAAAAGTGCTTGCCCAGCAATCTCAAAAGAACTCGAAACGAAGAGGGGGGAAGCCAGTGAATTAGGGGGACAGCGGTGTGGAATTCTACGGGAAACCAGCGGTTGGGAGTAGTGATGCAGCAGGTTTTGCCTACGCGGCAAAGTTCTCGAACAAAAGTTTTTTGCTGAACTCGATTGCCGACGTGTTCGATGACGGCAAAACTCACGACAAAATCAAAACTTTTGTCTGGAAATGGTAAAGTCAAACCGTCAGAACGGACGTATTTTAAACCGGGATATTCTTGTTCTAAAAATGCAGCATCTTCCATGCCCACAGCGGTGATTTTGTGGGGTAGGGATAGAATTTTTCAAAAAAATTGCAATCTTCGCGGCGGTCGGAAGTTACTCCTACATCCAACACGGTTGTGTCGCCGCTGGGATTGGCTAATGCCATGAGTAAATCGAACATTTTTTGGCGGGCGTACCAAGATAGTTTAGTTGCGAAACCGCCTAGTTTTGGGCCAACATACTCGCTGGAGTTGTTTTCATTTACTGTCATAGGATTTGAGGTTTTGGGTGCACTCAGAGCAAAGGTTATAGTGTTTGACTTATAATTAGTTTACCTGCGCTTCAAGCCCAGCACGCTGAGAAAAAAGCTGGACAGAACCATCTGCAAACCGACGGTCAGACACGTGAGCGAGGGAATAACTAAACGGAGAGTTTTAGATGGGTCTAGAGAACCGAAAGCTGTATCGCTCCAGATAGTTAATGACAAGAACGAGCCAACTATTCCGATTAATATTAGCGTGACTCCGAATATTAATCCTGTCTCTAGGGTGACATAGCGAAATATTTTGTTGAGTTTGGGGTCTTCGGGCAGCAGTTTCTCGCTGATGGCGAAAACTTTGGTGAAGAAGGCGAAAGTTACTGCTTGAAAACCGACGATAATTGCGATCGCCCCATAAAGCAGCGTATGTACGTCAAAGTTAATACTGCCAATCTTTTGAGTACCGGGCAACAGCCAGATGGTAACAATTACACCCAAAATCATCAGCGCCACACCCGGATACAAAAACAGCCAGCGGGGACTGTAAAGCAACAAAAATCTGAGGTGCCGCCAGCCATCTCGCCAAGTTCGCAGGTGCGGCGGGCGGCTGCGCCCGTCGGGAGAGAGTACCGTTGGGACTTCAGCGATGCCCAACTTGTACAGAGAGGCTTTGACGACCATTTCGCTAGCAAATTCCATACCCGTTGTTTGCAAGTCGAGTTTCAAAATTGAGTCTCTCCTGAAACCCCGCAATCCGCAGTGAAAATCGCCGGCGGGACTTGCAAAGAATAACCGCCCAACCCATGTCAGTACCGGATTTCCTAAATATTTGTGCAGCGGCGGCATTGCACCCGGTTTGATGCCTCCTTGAAAGCGGTTTCCCATGACTAAATCGCAGCCTCCCCGCAATTTTTCGACAAAGGCACCGAGGTTGGAAAAGTCGTAGCTGTCGTCAGCGTCGCCCATGATAATATAAACTCCGCGCGCCGCTACGATGCCTCCCATCAGGGCGCTGCCGTAGCCTTTGGCTGCTACGGGTACGACTCGGGCCCCCATTCTGGTGGCGATATCTTGGGAACCGTCAGTGCTGCCGTTGTCTGCTATGATGACCTCGCCGGCAATATCCAGTTCGCGCAGGGACTTCTGTGCCTTCTCGATGCAAATTTCTAAAGTTTCTGCTTCGTTGAGGCAGGGCATGAGTATCGAGAGTTCTAGAGTGTATTCCCCGCTGGTGTGGGTCTGTTCGGCCATAGGTTTGTTCCAGGCGTTGCTGGCGATCGACAATACTTACTTTTCCAGTATCTCTGCTTAAATTATTAGTTGTGAATAAAAATCAACAAAACTTAATTAAAGTTTTTCAAGTTTTTGCCAACAGCCGTTTTTTTTTGTAATATAGGTAGTTAACTTATGAGTAGAAGCGTTTTTCTAGTTTTGCTCGCTGCTATTTTGTGCAGTGTGGTGGGTCAATTTAGTCTGAAAGCAGGAGCAAAAATCTTAGGGCCCATTGGCGCTGCTAATTTAGTGGAAAAAGTGCTCGCAATGGCCACTCAGCCTTTGATAGTTGGAGGTCTGTGTTTGTATGCAGTTTCTTCGATCGGCTTTATCGTAGTTTTGTCTCGCGCCAACATTAGCATAGTCTCGCCTTTACTGTCAATTAGTTACTTGTTTACTGTTTTGGGCGGAAAAATTGTATTCCATGAACCTTTGCCACCGCTGCGGTTGGTAGGCGTGGGGCTAATTATGACGGGAGTAATTTTTGTACTCAGAGGTCAAGATGGGGGAGTGACTGGAGGCAACTAGCGATCGCTCGCTTTTGACATTGACAATTGAGTGCTGAGTTGATAACTTAACTCAAATGGTGCGTCTGAGCGTAACCTTCTAAATCGATACTGAGGTCACAATTATGAATTATTATTTTCTTTCTTTTGCCTGGGGAATTTTCATTCTTGTATCCCTGATTGGTTGGGGTGGAGCGATCAACCGCATCCTTTTTCCCCAGTACAGAGTTGACTGGGGGCAAAGAGCCGCTTGGGGGATAGCTTGGAGTGTTATATTTGGTGGTTTATTAAATGTGACATGGACTATTTCGCAAGCAACTATTTTAATATATATATGCTTAGGCGCACTTTACGGAATAATAGATGCCTGGGCAAATAAAACTTCGATCGCCGAGGAGCTGAATCGGTTAATTAATGCTTTTAAAGAAAATATTTTTTGGGCGATCGGGACTTTTATCGCTTTCCTTCTGGCTGCTGTGCAATACAGTGGTTCGGTGGCGTGGTATGATTTTAATCCTCACGATGACTACCACGCCTATTTTGTATTCCCCCATAAAATGCTTCAAATAGGTTCTCTGGGTTCCGATCCTTTCAGCACAAGAAGATTGGAATCTGTACTGGGAGGACAATCATTCTTGCATACTTTCAGTCTCAGCCTGTTGGATGAAAGAAGTTTATATCTTATCGATCCCGGCTGCGCCTTAGTCATAATGATAGGGCTCATTATCGGATACTGTCAGCAAAAAGAAATTTCAAAAAGCTCGACATTACTGATTGTGTTCGCATTTTTATTAATTAGCCGAGATCATACAAATATAACTGGTATATTAATTCCGGTATGTCTTTTCTTCAGCTTATTCAGAGTTTTTGAGTGGGATCAGCTAAAAGCAACAAACATCCACAGTAATGCTGCGATTGTAGGATTGCTTGCAGCCGCCCTCTGCGCTTTAAAAAACACCTTGATTCCCGCGTGTATTATTTTCTTCACCTGTAGTTATTTTTTTTATATCCTTGGCAGCCAAATAAAGCATAAAGCAATCTACGAATTTTGTTTGGCTAGTATTTTATTGGCTGTGTTTATTTTACCCTGGTCGATCTCACTGTATCAGTCATCAGGGACTTTATTATATCCCATATTTGGTAGAGGTTTTCATGGTTCTGTATACGGAGGCTCGGTCAAGCTTCCTAGCAGTGAGATTTTCGGAGAGATTTTCCGATTCTCAGCACTTAGAGTCAAGCTATATGCAATTTTAGCAATTGTTTATATACTGACTATATTGAGAATTAGATTTTTTATAGTTGGTCTCCATAAAAAGCCAATCTTTCGGGAAGCAACCCTGTCTATTAATCTTAGTAATGTGACGGGCGCTGCAATCATAGGATTTGCTACTGGAGGCTCGGATGTCAGCCGCTATTCATATTCGCTACTATTAGTTGTGTTCCTGATATTTATATTGGTTTTTATGGAAAATATCGAGCCAAAAATGTCAAATTTAAACTTAGGAAAGAGGCGTTTCATTGGTGCAGTATTTTTGTCATTGTTATTAGCGATAACTTCTGACGGCGACAAAATGTATGGACAATATAATAACTATTTAGAGAACATTGCCTCTGGTTTAAAAAATGTACCTTTAGTGACACTAGACGAGCGAGAAAAATATTCAAAAATGCTAGATTCGGTTCCTGAAGGAGAAATAGTTTTAACAAGACTTGACAAACCTTTTTTAATGAATTTTAAGAAACATACAATCTGGATTGCAGACTACCCAGGCGGGGCTAGCCTTCCGCCCGGTATGCCTTCCTTTAAAGGAGAAGAAGCGCTAGCAGATTATCTAGTTTCACAATCGATTAGATATGTTGCATATTCTTACGCTAATGAAGCGAACTTTCCTAGGAAATCTTTAGAAGATAGACTCGAAATCAAGCCACTAGGTTTTTGGCTCCGAAATCAGGCGTTGAACACTTTTGAATTTCAAGATAGCTTACAAAAACTCGGTAAAACGAGAAAACGGATTTATGATGATGGAGAAAATTTTGTAATTGATTTGTCAAGCAATAAAAACAAGCAGTGATATCAGTTTTATTTTCAGTATTTAAAATAGATGAACCAACATCAATTATTGAACGATCGCACTGCTGTTCTGGCTACAATGCACCAAAAAGAACGGGTGATGGCTCCCATTTTGGAACGAGAATTAGGCGTAAAAATTGTACTGCTTGCAGAGCTTAATACAGACGCTTTCGGCACCTTTACTAGAGAAGTTAAACGCCTAGGTACTCAAATAGAAGCAGCACGGTTGAAAGCCGAAAAAGCTCTAGAAATTGCGGGCGAAACTCTTGCCTTTGCGAGCGAAGGTACTTTCGGCCCTCACCCAATGATGCCGTATCTGCCAGCTAATCGAGAAATCGTAATTTTATTAGATCGAGCCAACAATCTCGAACTTGTCGGCGAATCATTGTCTGTAGAAACTAATTACAGTCACCAGTTAGTTGCCACTATAGAAGAAGCAGATGATTTTGCTAAACAAGCGGGATTTCCCGAACACGGACTGGTGGTTGTAGTTGGCGATGCTGCTAAAGGGAAGGGAGAAATTGTTAAGGGAATAACTACACAAAAGCAGCTTTTCGAGGCGGTGACAGCAGGCTTTAAAAAATCGTCAACTGGCAGAGTTCATATCGAAACAGATATGCGGGCGATGTACAATCCCACTCGGATGAAAAATATCGAAAATGCAACTCTCGATTTAGTTAAAAAATTCCAGCAATTCTGCCCCGAGTGCGGTTGGCCGGGATTTGAAGTCACAGACAAAAAAATAGGATTGCCCTGCGGACTTTGCTATTTTCCGACTCAGCTAGCGCGATCGACAATTTATCAATGCAAAAACTGCGGTTATACTAAAGAAGAACTGTTTCCCGACGGTCGAGAGACTGCCGATCCAGCT
>JBBSNU010000359.1:0-5715 GCA_038260455.1 Chroococcales cyanobacterium
AAACAAATATCGGACGGCGGTTGAAACCGCGTCTACACAAACAAATATCGGACGGCGGTTGAAACCGCGTCTACACAAACAAATATCGGACGGCGGTTGAAACCGCGTCTACACAAACAAAGTCCGCCTCCGCGGACTAAAGAATAAGATCGCGTAATTTTCACCGCCCGGTCTTCTTCAACCTGCGGAGGCAGGTTTTGTTTGTGTAGACGCGATTTCAATCGCCCGGTCTTCTTCAACCTGCGGAGGCAGGTTTTGTTTGATTTAAATTGTCCTTACACCGCAACCGATGTCGGCGGGAGGGCTCAACTGGCGCGCGGCACCCCCTCTAGAGCTTCTTCTTCCGTTTCAAAGATTTCAAACACAGAATCCATCATGGTGACTTCAAACACCAGTTTGGCTTCTGGATGAACATTGCAAATGCGGAAACTTCCCTTAACTTTATCCGCATCGCGCATACCGGCTACCAATGAGGTCAGGCCAGAACTATCGATAAAGTTTACCTGACCAAGATTCACGACGACATGGCGGCTGAGTTTGGATATACACTCTTGCAACTTGAGGCGGAATTGCCAAGCTGTCGTGATGTCCAACCGTCCTGTCGGTGCTAAGACGATAACTGTTGTACCGTCTTGAAGCGTGTGGGTTTTTTGATCAATATGAATCACTGACCCTTCCCTCAAATTTATTACTATTTATCGCGGTGGTTACTTTCTCAGTAGTTTAACTCAGGTCGGTGACTGCTGAGGCATCCAATTCGCCCAATCTTGCGGTTTTAAGAACTTCGAGTAGAGTTCGGCTTCTGGAGAGTTGGGTTCTGGCTCGAAACAATACTCCCAGCGTACCAGAGGCGGCAGGGACATCAGAATCGATTCGGTGCGTCCGTTGGTCTGTAAGCCAAAGGTCGTGCCCCGATCGTACACTAAGTTAAATTCAACGTAACGGCCGCGGCGGTAAAGTTGAAAATCGCGCTCGCGATCGCCGTATTCTTTTGATCGGTGCTTTTCTACAATTGGGGTGTAAGCCGGCAAAAATGCGCGGCCGCAGTCCTGTACGAAGGCGAACAGCGACTCCCAGCTTCTAGGTTCGGGGTTTCCGGCATTCTTGCTGTATTCAGCAGCTTTTCCTTTGACATTCTGGTCGCGGTAAAGCGGGCCTTGACCGTTTTGGTAGTCAAAAAACAGGCCGCCTACACCGCGAGTTTCTTGGCGGTGTGGCAGGTAGAAATATTCGTCGCACCAGAGTTTAAATGTCTGGTAATAGTCCGAGTGGTGTTTGTCGCAAGCTGCTTTCAGAGTTTTGTGAAAATGAGCTGCATCTTCAGCCAACGGGTAATAAGGAGTCAAATCCACACCGCCGCCAAACCACCAAATCGGCCCAGCCTCAAAATAGCGGTAATTGAGGTGAACCGTAGGCAAGTAAGGATTGCGGGGGTGCAGCACCATCGAAGTCCCAGTCGCGTAAAAATCGTGACCGGCCGCTTCTGGGTGCTTCGCAAGAATCAAAGCCGGCAAACTTTCGCCCCAAACTTCGGAAAAATTAACTCCGCCGCCTTCAAACACATTGCCTTCGCGCATGACGCGAGAACGTCCGCCCCCGCCTTCGGAGCGTTCCCAAGAGTCCTCTTTAAATTTGCCGCCACCGTCGAGCTGTTCGAGGGCTTGACAAATTTCATCTTGTAGGGTTTTCATAAATTGGCTGACTCTAGCTCTAGAGTCAGCGGGCGGCAAAAACACAGAAGTGTTGGTTTTAAGTGTGGTAGAAACTGTCATAAAGAATTTCTGTTGTCAGATTTGAGTCTTAGACGGGGGATGATTTCCCAATCCAGTCGGCATTGTAATTATGCCACTGCAGGTCTGCAAATGATCGTAATGAAGATACATTAAAAAATAGCAACAAAAATACACTTTAACTGGCGATCGAAAATTCGCTAACCCAATTGCAGAGCTATGGTGGAGAACACAATGCCCAACACACTCGATATTAGTTCAGTTTTAGAGATCCTGCGACCCGTGCAAGACCCCGAACTACAAAAAAGTTTGGTGGAATTGAACATGATTCGTAACATCAAAATTGACGGCGGTACGGTCAGTTTTACTTTAGTGCTGACAACGCCTGCTTGCCCGCTGCGAGAATTGATTGTCGATGATTGCAAAAAAGCGGTCAAACAGTTGCCAGGAGTGGAAAAAGTGGCGGTGGAGGTGACAGCCGAAACGCCGCAGCAGAAGGGAGTAGCCGATCGCCAAGGCATAGAAGGAGTCAAAAATATTATCGCAATTTCCAGCGGTAAAGGCGGCGTTGGCAAAAGCACGGTGGCGGTAAATGTAGCTGTAGCACTGGCGCAAACCGGCGCTAAGGTGGGTTTGCTGGATGCGGATATCTATGGGCCCAACGACCCAAATATGTTGGGTTTGGGTGACGCGAAAGTGATGGTGAGGGACGGAAAAAGTGGGGAAAGCCTCGAACCTGCTTTCAACTACGGTGTCAAATTGGTGTCGATGGCGTTTTTAATTGACAAAGACCAGCCTGTAATTTGGCGCGGCCCGATGTTGAACGGGATCATCCGGCAGTTCCTCTATCAGGTGAATTGGGGCGATTTAGACTATCTGATTGTCGATATGCCTCCGGGTACTGGAGACGCACAGTTGACAATGGCGCAGGCGGTGCCGATGGCTGGTGTCGTGATCGTGACGACGCCGCAGACGGTGGCTTTGTTGGATTCCCGCAAGGGGTTGAAGATGTTCCAGCAGTTGGGAGTCTCGGTATTGGGAATTGTGGAAAACATGAGCTATTTTGTGCCGCCGGATATGCCTGACAAGCAATATGATATTTTCGGTTCCGGTGGCGGGGAAAGGACGGCTGCTGAGTTGGGTGTGCCGCTGTTAGGCCGCATTCCGCTGGAAATTCCGCTGCGGGAAGGTGGCGATTCGGGTGTGCCGATTGTGGTGGGACAACCGGATTGTGCTTCGGCGAGGGAGTTGCGGGCGATCGCGGGTAGGATTGCTGGTAAGGTTTCCGTAGCAGCTTTAGCCTAACCAACTCTCGTTTCTGGGCTTTGCCTCGCGTCTTCCTGTTGACGAAGATTTGCCTAGTTCTCAGGCTCTGCTTGGGAACTAGAAACGAGAAACGGTAAGCTATAAAGAGCAAACTTAACATTCAAAGAATTATGATTTTTCCAGGTTCGGCAGTTCGAGTTAAAGATAAGGGTGAGATTTACTACGGCTTTCAAGGACTTGTCCAGCGAGTTACCGACGGAAAAGTCGCGGTACTGTTTGAAGGCGGCAATTGGGACAAGCTGATTACGTTTCGGCTGTCGCAGTTGGATCTCGTGGATGCTACTGCCGGCCGGGCAAAGTAGTCATTAGTCATTAGTCATTGGTAATTCGTAATTCATAATTTTGGACTTACGCAGGGGTGGCGAGAAACCGGGTTTTTAATCGAAATACGTGCTTATAACCCTCAAGTTTGGTAAAAAACCTGGTTTCTGACTACCCATATTATCAAGAGACTTGAATTGCATAAATCTTTGATTGATAGAACAACCGCAGATGAAATGCAGATCGATACAGATTAACGCAGATAATTTCAATAATTAAGAGTGAATGAATGCAATATTGTCTAAGGTGGAAAATTCTAAGCGTGCCGCACTGTTGCTGAAAAAAGCCATAACACAAAACCAATAACTAATGACTAATGACTAATGCCCAATGCCCTGTTTGGCCAATGCCCAATGCCCTGTTTGGCCAATGCCCAATGCCCTGTTTGGCCAATGCCCTGTTTGGCCAATGCCCTGTTTGGCCAATGCCCTGTTTGGCCAATGCCCTGTTTGGCCAATGCCCTGTTTGGCCAATGCCCTGTTTGGCCAATGCCCTGTTTGGCCAATGACTAATGACTAATAACTAAAACTATGCGTTTACCTTTACCCCAATTTGCTACAAAAGAGCGCCATCCCGATCGCATTGCTGAGGTAATCGAGACGGCAACTTCGGAATTTATGGCTCAATGTTTGGAACCGGATGACTTGAGTTTTCCGGTGATGCCGCCTTTTGGAAGTTGGGTTAAGGCGCTGGATGAAGAGTCAAAAAATCAAATCTACGGTGTGGTTTATTACGCGACGACTAGCCCGATCGACTCGGTGCACAGAGCTCGGGCCTTGGGTTTGTCGCTGGAAGAGTTGCGGGAAGAACAACCGCAGATTTTTGCGATGCTCAAAACCGAGTTTAGAGTGGCGATTGTCGGGTATGAAGCGCCACCGGAAAAGTTCAACGGTCACGGCCCGTCGAGGGGTAAAATTTATCAGTATTTGCCGCCGCGCCCGCCGCAAATTCACCAGGCGGTTTATTCTTGCGAACCGGATGAGGTGATTGATTTTACGGTGAAGTTGGATTTTTTGAGGACGCTGCTGGGGGTGACTAATGCGCCGGTGGATGCGCTGACGGCGGCGACGATTCGGGAGATTTATCAGTTGCGGATGCGCGATCGATCTTGGTTGGTGGAAGCGGGCAGGAGTTTGAGTGTTTTACTGAAGGATGATTATGACAGGTTGCGGTTGATTTTGAGTCAAATTAATCCGTAGGAGACATTGGACAGTTTGCAGATCGCTTAAGAGGACTGTTAATCTTATTTGTCCTCTTTATTCATCGCGCTTATTCCGCTACTTTTTCTTGCACTCGGCGATATTTGCCATCTAAACGTTCCTGTCGCTGACGGCGATTATCAGCTTCTAACATTGCGAGGACTTCATCTAATTTTAAATTGACAACATCAAGCTGCTGGCAAGATTCTCGCATCCTAGCAACATTTTGCTGTCTAGTTTCTAAATCTGGTATTCTGGGCTGTTGAGTCATGGCAGATTCCAACTCCTTTTAATTTCTCGAATACTTGCTTCTGAGCCATCGGCTGCTGCTTCTGTCTCTGCGATCGTCCTATACAAAAAGTCTAGCACATCGGCTGTTGCTGCTGGTTGAGATTCTGCAACCTGTTGCAAGATTCTGTGCAAACGGTTGTAGGGAATTCTCAGACGTTCCTTAACATTATCAATCGCTTCTAACTCAGGCATTGTTTCCTGTGTTTCGCCAAATTGCTGTAAGAGGGAATATTCTGCTGCTGTTGCTGTGTCGAGAAGTGCGACTAACCGCTGTTGCAATCTGAAAACAGTGCTGATAGTTTGGTTTGGTAATTTTGCCATAATTTAAATTTTGAGTGACAAATTATCAGTATAATAGCACTTCAGGATCGCAAATCAGTCTGTCATAATTTATTTAAGCCAAAAAATTATATGTGGGTAGAGATAACAGCACTAAATCAGATTCCCGAACGGGATATTTTGAAGGTAAAAGTTGAGGAAACTTCACTGATTTTGAATCGCCAAGGCGCAAATGTCACTTGTTACCGCAATGCTTGCACGCATTTAGATTATCCGATCGATATGGGTAAGGTTGATAACGGGATCATTACCTGTCCGTTTCACAAATTTAGGTTTGAGTTAGATACTGGTAAGTGTTTGAATTCACCGGATTCGCTGGAATCTTATCCGGTAAAGATTGAGGGCGATCGCGTTTTTGTCAATATCGATTAGTCATAATTTATATGATGTTCGCTTGATTAGCCTAACAAAAATGGTTTGTAGCGCGGACTTCAGTCCGCTCTTAAAATGCAGCCTAACAAAAATGGTTTGTAGCGCGGACTTCAGTCCGCTCTTAAAATGCGGACTAA
>JBBSNU010000360.1:0-5711 GCA_038260455.1 Chroococcales cyanobacterium
AACTTAAGGAATTGCTGGAAGCAAAGCTGTTTCCGTCGGAGGGAGAAAGAGTTGTGGCTCCAATTCCGATCGGCAATTTCGGACGGCAGATAGGATTGAAGGGAGTGACACTGTTAAAGCGGATACTGCGCCGTTAGTCGGTAATCGGGAGAAACCATGAGTCAAGGAATTTGCTTGGAAAAGCTGCCTGCTGATCTACAACAAGAACTACTGCCTAAGCACATAGCAGTGATTATGGATGGCAACGGGCGCTGGGCTAAGAATAAGGGGTTGCCGCGGATTGCGGGACACCGCCGGGGCGCTAGCGCCCTGAAGGAATTGTTGCGCTGCTGCAAAGATTGGGGGATTCCAGCTTTAACGGCCTATGCTTTTTCGACGGAGAATTGGGGGCGGCCGGCGGGAGAGGTGGATTTTTTGATGAGTTTGTTTGAGGGCAAGCTGCGACAAGAATTGCGGGAGATGGTGGACGAGGACGTACAAATTCAATTTATGGGGAATTTGGAGGCTTTGCCGAGGTCTTTGCAGGCGGAAATCGAGCGTTCTGTGACGGCAACTAAGCACAATCGAGGGATTTTGTTTCGGGTAGCGACGAATTATGGCGGCCGCCAGGAGATTGTACAGGCTTGTCGGGCGATCGCCACTCAGGTACAAGAAGGCAAGTTGCAGCCGGAGGAGATTGATGAGGTTTTATTTAAACGCTATTTGTATACTGCTGATGTTTGCGATCCAGATTTGCTGATTCGGACGAGCGGGGAAATGCGTTTGAGCAATTTTCTGCTGTGGCAAATGGCTTATGCGGAAATTTACATTACTGAGACGCTGTGGCCAGATTTTGATCGATCGGAGTTTCACCGCGCTTTGTCTGATTATCAGCAACGCAGTCGCAGATTTGGCAAAGTGTAACGATTTTGGATTTTAGATTTTGGATTTTAGATTAATTTTTCAGTTGCCAATTAGGTTGATTCTGAACTGTATTCCCCAATCTAAAATCTAAAATCGCCAATCTAAAATCAAATTAGGGGCCTGAGAAAACGGCATCTTCAATGTCGTGACGCGATAGAGAGTATTTGAAGGCTCGCTGAATGTCTTTACCGTCTGCCCCTGCGTCAATGTAGCGGACGGTGATTTGGTCGATATCGAGGGAGAGTTCTGCTTTCCAGGTAGGTTGATCGATCTGCCAGCAGTGAAGTTCTTGCCTGTCTTGCTGGCAGCCGCGGCTTTTTAGCCACTGCTCGATTTCCGGGAGTGGATGGCTGTATAAAGGAGTATCAGCGGAAGGAAGAGTCATAGGATTTTAGATTTTAGATTTTAGATTTTAGATTGGGAGATTTGGGATTTTAGACTTGGGATTTTAGACTTAGGATTGGGGATTTGAGGGTTTAATTGCCGCGAATTAAGCCGATCGCGATCGCCAGCACCAAACATCCGATTAAAGTAGTTCCCATGATAAACAGGGCGAATATTTCTCCTGGGGAAAGAGGGCGATCCGTGGGGTCTAGGTAAGCCGAGTTAGAAGTTTTTTCACGCGATCGAGAAACCGGAGTGTTGAAGCCTGGGGGCGACTGAATCACGTTCACGCGAGAGTAGCCTATTTTGAGGTCGTAGGCGAGGCGGCGTTCTGGGTTGCTGAGAGTGGCGTAGGCGTTGTTTAGCTGCTGAAATTTGGCCGTGGCGACTGAGGGCGGCAGGTCGGTGGTATCGGGATGGTAGAGTTTGCTCAGTTCCCGGTACGATCGCCGAATTTCGATCGCGGAGGCTGAAGGATGCAGCCCTAACAAGCCGTAATGACCGGAACCCAAGGGGGTTTTTCCTGAGATTTTTTGACTTTTGTTTTTCGCAGTTACCTGGTTAGGATTCACCTCAGCGCCTCTAGGCTTTTTATGAATACTTTTCGATCATTTTAGCCTAAAGTTGGGGGTAACGCCTGTGTCGATCGCAAATTCCGCACATCCTCCAGCGTCAGCCCTGTAGTTTGGCTGATGGTTTCGTCATCTAGGCGTGAAAGTAACTGTCGGGCGATCGATCTCGCCTTTTCTCGCATTCCTTGCTCTATTCCTTGCTCTTTTCCTTCCTCTATTCCTGCTTCTCTTCCTTCCTCAGTTGCTTTAATAATCGCCCCTTGTTGGTCATAAATAAACTGTTCTCTTCTTTCCAAATCTGCTATTTCTTCCCGGCTCAACTTGGATTGATTCGCTATCTCAAATGCTTGGTTTATTTCCGGTACGCTCTCCATTGTTTCGGGAACTGATGTCAGACTTCTGGCATTTTTGATGAAATATATCCATTTATCTGCTATCGTCTCTAGTTCCTGTTCGCCTTTGGTAAATTTCGGCAACTCGACAAATACTAATTTTACATCATTTTCGGAATAAATTAAGTTTGTCTTTACTTCTTTATACACAAATCGCGAAATTAAATTTACACTGTTTGGAAACATTTCAAAATCTGTGATTGTCAAAGCAATTACTGGTTTAAGCGTTCGATAGCCTTCTCCGGCTTGCAATTGAAATGCGTAGGTTTTTGCTGCATTGTACAAAACTCGCTTTCCAAAGGATTGTACGTTGAGCACTTGCATTTCAATTAGGACTAAAGTGCCATCAATTAGTTGAGCTTTGACATCGAGATAAGTGTCTTTTAATCCTTCAACTTTTGGCGGCAGATTTGGGTTGATGATTTCTAAGTCGGTGATGGTGGAATTTCCTTCGTAAATCAGGGCGTTGAGAAAGCTGATCAGAATGTTTTTGCTTTCTGAGGAACCGAATATTTTTTTGAAGGCGTAATCTGTTTTTGGGTTGATAAATATCATGGTTGCAATATTTAGGTTTTCGGCTATTAGTTTGGTGAGGAAGCAACCGAAATCGATCGCCCTCAAACTGCTGATTTTGTTTCAGGCAAAGACTTGACATCTTCGGGTAAATGTGCATTAGCGATCGCCAATTCAGACTCTTCGCTGCTCTGTTCGCCGTCAATGGGTAGCTGGCAAGAAATTAGTTCTGTGACGATCCGATCGCCCAGAACATCTTCCCAATCCTGCAACTGTTCTCTGGCTGCGATCGGGGAATTGACAGCAACATCTACGCCCATTTGGTGCAGGTTAAGGCTGTGAGTGGTCGATCGGCGATTCACAAACTCCACCAACCAAACGCTCAACCCCACAGCCGCCATCAAAGGCAACACAATGCGGTAATCGCGGGTTAATTCAAACATCAACAAAATGGCTGTCAGCGGTGCTTTGGCGCTGCCGGCAAGGATCGCGGCCATTCCCACCATTGCATAGGCAGCAGGGCCTGCAACTCGATCGCTCAATGCCGGGATCATTTCCAAAAAGATGCCGTAAGCCGAACCCAGACAAGCTCCCAAAAACATCGCCGGAGCGAATATCCCCCCCACTAAACCGCTGCCGAGGCTGATTGCTGTCACCGCCAGTTTGACCAATAGCAGCAACAACAGCAAAGGCAAGGAAAATTTCACATCTTGGAGCATGGCTTCAACTGTTTCGTAGCCTACGCCCAAAACTTGAGGAAATTGCAGGGCGACTAAACCGACAATCGCGCCGCCGACGATCGGATGAAACGGGCGGGGCAGTCGTCCGAGCCAACCAAATCCTCGGATTTTTCCTTGAAAACAGCGATCGGTCAATTGAATTGCTTCTGTATAAGCTAGGGACACACAGCTCGCCAAAAGTCCCAATCCCATGTACAGAGGCAGTTCTAGGGGGCTGCGGACATCGTAGACAGGCAAAGCAAAGGCCGGCTGAGCTCCCAAACAAATTTGAGCGATCAGCGCCGAAACTACCGCAGAGAGCAAGACAACGCTGACTGACGAAGTGGCAAAGGTGCTGCCGAGCACGACTTCTAGGGCAAAAAACACTCCGGCGATGGGAGAGTTAAACCCGGCGGATAAACCTGCTGCTGCTCCCGCGCCGAGGAGCAAGCGCTGCCGTTCTGGGGAAAGCTGCAAGACTTGAGCTAGCAGCATTCCGAAGTTGGCGCCGATTTCGACGCTGGGGGCTTCCGGGCCGAGGGATGCGCCGGTGCCGAGGGATACTGAGGCGGCCACCATTTTGGTGATGGGTTTGAGGGGGGAGAGTTCTTGCAGGCCGCGGGTGGCTGCAATTAACGATGACATATTCGGGCCAAAATCCCGAAACCGCCAGCGCATCAGCCCGATGATGACTCCGCCCAAGGTGGGAATGCAGGCTAGCGTCCAAGGGCCTTTCGAGGCGATCGCGCCCATGAAGTCTTCCAGCATCAGGCTGTGGATGAAGTGGATCAGGTAGTGAAATGTGACGACGCCTGCGCCCGTAACTCCCCCTATGACTAGGGAGAGGATGAGCAGGAGGGTTTCGGGGCTAGGGTGCAGGCGGTTGAAGAGCGGGCTGAGGCGGGAGGCTTCGGGAGTTTCTGCGGTTGGATCAGGTGGCGGCAGATCCACAGGAGGGGTGGCTGTCATTGAACGGTTAATTCTTCTTTGAGAAGTTAGATAAATATTACATTTTATTTCTTATTCTCATTTTGAGTGATTTTAGGGGAATTGACAAGTTAATTAAGGCGTATTTTAGGGCGGATTTTTGGGGCTGGCGGCTGGGGTAGAATTACCGCTTCTGAGGGTGAGTAAATTTTAGGTGACAATTGTATGCTCAGTGACATTCAAACTTAGATAAACTGAGTGATAATCCTAATTAACTATATCTACAGTGCTAGAGGTTCTGGCGATCGTACAATCGGATCGCTGAGCTGGCAGTATGGTAACAATAAGTGAAACTAAACACTGCGATTTGAGATTTGAGATTGGACAAAAAATCTTAAATTGAAAGTTTGTAGTGAGGACTTTAGTCCTCCGTGTTTGATGCGGACTGAAGTCCTCACTACCAACCTGTGTTTGATGCGGACTGAAGTCCTCACTACCAACCTGTTTGATGCGGACTGAAGTCCTCACTACCAACCTGTTTGATTGCGGTTGTTCGATCGCACACATCATATCGGTTGTTGTGCGGCCGGGATTCTGGGTCTGGGTTTGGCGATCGACATTAGCGGATCGCCGATGGTGGCGACTTTCCAGGGAGGGGATTCTAGCTGGCGGGCTGCGATTAAAAAGGGTGCACCTCGTTTTAGGCGATCGACCATTAATTTAGGTGGAATAAATGCAGATAACAAAGGTTCGTTGACGCTACCAACATATGCGTAAGCGCCATTTTGCAACCACCTGCCGGCAACGGTATTTGCATCATCTGGAGCGGATGCTGACCAACTATGAATCATGTGGATTGCTGCGGGAAATTGCAGTTTTGGTATGTCGTCAACAGCAGCGTCGCCGTTACCGACTTGAAATGATTTTGGATAGCCTTTGGAATTCATCAATATTAAGTCAAATGCCCACGGTATTGCTGCTAAACTCCGCCACTGTTGCAGGCTAGATTCTGGTTGCTGCACTAATTCTACGTTAATGCCTATGCTTTTTAGTGCGCTAGCTGCTTCTTCCATTTCATATTTTCCCCAATTTCCTTCTTTTGGGTAGCTGTCATAAAGCATGGCTGTTTGGCTGTCGAGAAATATGGCACACATGGCTTGATAGATCGATCGCACTTCGTCGCCGTAAATCCAGCCGGCGGCGGCCCAGCGTTCGCCGTTGGGATGCCTTCCCAAACCGTCGGTAACAGCCCATTGTTCGTCTTTGTTTTTGGGGGATTGATATTTTACTGCTAGTTGTCG
>JBBSNU010000361.1:0-5711 GCA_038260455.1 Chroococcales cyanobacterium
CTCTGGAAGCTCTACACTGAAATCAACAGATGCCCTAGAAACTCTCAAGAAAGCCTTGATTTCCTGGCAACCGCCGGCAGGGTTCCAGGGTACGGTGCGCCTGAATTTGCGGATTAATCCCGATCGTTAAGGAATGACTATGCTATGTCAAGAAACATTAACTTTTAAGTCAAAAGTACCGAAATGGCGATCGCGACTGTGAGAAGAATATAAAATCTTTATTAAGAGATCCTGTTTGAACAGAAACTGATGTTAACAGAAGTTATCAAGTTTGAGGCAAACGCTGAAACAGCCTAATTTCTCACGGGATAGCTCTGCTTACCGCAGATGTAAGGCAGATTTACGCAGATTTACGCAGATAATTAACTGGTATTTAACTGGTTCCCAGGCTCTAGCCTGGGAACCCATATCACTCTTGCTCTGCCTCGGCTGGAATAAATGGAGGCAGAGCCTCTGGATCTGCGTTACCAGGCTCTGCCTGGTAACGAGTAAGTTATTAAAAGTGGCAGATATCTGCGGCCGACAGGGCAGCGCTGTTTCCCGACTGGGAATGCGATCGAGCTTTTCTATTCAAATTAATCTAAAATCGTTATGACAGTTAATTTCGGGTTGGTGCTGGTAACTGCTGCATCGGAGGCGGAAGCGGAGAATCTCGCTAAATCTCTCGTCGAAAACAAGCTGGCTGCTTGTGTGAGTTTGTTACCAATTCGCTCTGTGTATAGTTGGCAAGGCGAGATTCATTCCGAGTCGGAGTGGCAGTTGCTGATTAAAACAGATTTGGCTAAATTTGAAGTTTTAAAAACAAAAATACAGGAACTCCATTCCTATGAAGTTCCCGAAATTATTGCTATTCCCATTATCGCTGGTAGCGAGGCTTATCTGAATTGGATCGGACAATCTTTAGGTTCGTAGTGAGGACTTCAGTCCTAAATTCTTTTGAGAAGACGGACTGAAGTCCTTACTACAAACGAAAAAACAAAGGTTTGTAGTGAGGACTTTAGTCCTGCATTAGTCCTAAATTCTCCAGGAATGAAGACGGACTGAAGTCCGTACTACAAACGAAAAAACAAAGGTTCGTAGTGAGGACTTTAGTCCTGCATTAGTCCTGAATTCTCCAGGAATGAAGACGGACTGAAGTCCGTACTACAAACAAACGTTCGTAGTGAGGACTTTAGTCCTGCATTAGTCCTAAATTTTCCAGGAATGAAGACGGACTGAAGTCCGTACTACAAACCAAAAAACAAAGGTTAGTAGTGAGGACTGTAGGCCTAAATTCTCCCAAAAATAGGGACTCAAATCCCTACTAAAAACGGTCGGCAACCTACAGATTTTGACTGGTAGGGCCGATGACACCGACTTTGTGACGAAAACTTAGTTCGCCGCCGAACCAGCCTGTAACGCCCAGCAAGGTGGCAACGACGACCGACAAGGCTAAACCTGTAAAGACGATCGGCTCAGCCGGATTTCCCTGTCGCAACAGCAGGTTAATCAGGGAAAGTACCAGAGCCGCCACATTGCCGCCCATGTGCAACCAACCCGCACTGCGATCGCGCACTCTTTTAATTCTGGCAAAATCTAAAAAGCCCGTGATCCCAGCCAAAATCCCCGCACCAAAACCGCAACCTATCAGCCAAACCGAAGCTCTCGCCCAAAACGGATCGCTTGTCAGCCAATAACCGATATCCGTGCCGGCGGCTCCGACTAGAAAGGCTATCGGAAACACGATCAGCACTGGGTGGAGGGGATGGCCGGCAACTGAAACTGTACTGGTAATTCCGGGATCGCGATACTCTGTGTCATCACTTTCGAGAATCGGCGGAATATTGGGATAGGGTGTACTATTTCTTTGATTTGTTTCCATGATTTTTACAGATAACTTTTGTACGACAAACCCGTTTTTATGGGATTGAAGTTAATCCCAAATCCGATCGCCATTTTCGTCAACGCGCATCTGCCGAACTACGTCAGAAATTTCTTCCGCGTCTTTGACGTGGTGCAGGGCTTTCTTTTCCCCGTCTGGTTCTTCTACGATCACATAAGTTGGAACTGTAACAGTCTCTCCCGTGATGTCTGGCACGTGGTCTACTGCCAGTTGCTGGGCTTTTTCTTCGATGGTTTGCGGTTTGTCGGAAATGCGATCGCCTGGATTGACAGTGCGTTCCATATCTCTGCCCGGTTTGTCGATACTCATAAAAAAGCTCTGTGGTATTTCTAAATTTTTGTTGTCTGTAATTTCTAATATTGAACTAAAAATGTGCCTGCGTTAACATCTCCCAAGGGGTGTAAATTGCAGTTATGCCGATCGCACCTCGCCTCTTTCTGTAGGTATAGACTTTGGGCCTGTTCCAAAACAACCTAAGCTAAAATCAAAGTATTATTTCTTCTTTTCCTGTAAATTACTTATGAAAAGTTACGATTGGATTGTTGTCGGTGGTGGCATTACGGGTGCGGCTGCGAGTTACGAACTGGCAAAGAAAGGTTTTGCCGTACTGCTTTTGGAACGAGATACTACGATGCAAAATGCTACTCGTTTTAGTTACGGCGGCTTGGCTTATTGGTCTGGTACAACTGATTTAACTCGCCTGTTGTGTCGGGAAGGTATCGATCGCCACCGCAATTTATCGGCTCAATTAGATGCTGATACCGAGTTTCGCGAGTTAGATTTGTTGCTGACAATTGATAGGGGCGCTGATGCCGAAAAAGTAGCCGCTAATTACGCGCATTTTGCGATTCCCCCGCAGCTTTTGAGCGTTGCAGAAGCTGGTGAGTTGGAACCTTTGCTGAATAAAAGTGCGATCGCCGGAGCTCTGACTGTGCGTCACGGTCACATTTCGCCGACTGCCACAAACCGAGCTTATTGTCAAGGGTTTTTGCGGTTGGGAGGAACTATAGAATTTGCAGAAGTAATTGGATTGATTGCAGAGGCAAATCGGATTTCGGGAGTTAAGACAGTACGCGAAAATTATGCTTGCGAAAATGCGGTGATTTGTGCAGGAGGTTGGAGTCGAAGTTTGCTGAAGGCTGCAGGTATTTCTGCGGGAGTTTATTTTACTCGCGCTGAGATTTTGGAGACTGCACCTGTGGATTTAAAACTCAGGACTTTGGTGATGCCTGCACTATTAAAGCGTTTTGAATTGGAAGCAGAAGCGAGTAGAATTGAGGTGGATTGTCTTTGGGATGAACCGGGTAAAGAGTTGTTGCCGCCGATTTTAGATGCTGGTGCAGTTGGGTTTAATGATGGCAGTTTACGGATCGGGCAATTGTCTCGCATTTTGAGCGATTTGAATGCTAAAGTCGATCGCTCCACCAGCGAAAAAGCAATTCGTGCAGGAATCAGCAAAGTTTTGCCGGATTTGGCAAATTTACCTGCAACTTGGCACGATTGTATTGTAGCATTTAGCGCTGATAATTTGCCCGTAGTGGGGGAAATTGCCGATCGCCCTGGATTGCACGTTTTTTCTGGTTTGAGCAACCCTTTGGCTATTGTGCCGGCTTTAGCTGAGCGATTTGCAAATTGGGCGGCGGGAGAAAAAGATTGGGCGATGGCTTACGCCCCGCTACGCTACGAGCTTTTGTCTCCAGATAGATTTGCTAAAAAATAACTAATGTTAACTGTTAGTGGGGAGCGCGGGTTGATGTATATTATTAGTTAAAATTCTAGATTGTTCGTGAAGCGAACACCTACGGAATTGCTAATACAAAAACACAGCTAAAATATCAAAATTGGTAGGGCGGATTCATCATAAGTTCAATCATCAAATCGCAGAATCAAAAAACCAGCCCCCTCCCATCGCTGACATTTGCTGGTGGTTTTCCTAAAGGAGAACCACTGATTCTAATTCCTCTTTCATGACACCATGCTCGATTTTATCTTGTCCGATAAATGCGATCGGCATGGACTGATTTTGGATAGTATCCTGTGTAATTTTTAAATGCTTCTACTTGTGCTTTCAATTCCCCTGACTCGTTAAAATTAGCCCAGCTCATTCGATCTAAAAATACATACCCTCCAAAGCAACTGGCTGAGAGTTTAGCTCCAAATTATACGCTTTTTCCGGCTTTTTTTCTGACTGTGGGACAGATGTGGGGTTGACTTAAACTTACTATTCTATCCGATATGCTCTGTTTATTATTATCAAATTAATGGGTTTAAAACCCCGTCCCTTCGGCAAGCTCAGGGCAAGCCTTGTAGGACGGCTTTGTGCTAGAATGTATATACCGAGAGCAAACAACGGATATCTTGAGAGTAAAAGTCAGGCATAAGCCGGTTCCGGCAAACGATATAAATTAGTTTGTATTTGTACCGATGGATGGTCGGGAAAGGAAACTGTCTGGGCAATCAGATCGTCGGGGATATGTGGGTAACTACATATCCAGATAGTGGGTGAAAAACCGCAAGGAAACAACCAGAAAATCTAAATCGTGAGGTTTAGAAGCTTTGCCCTTTTAGGGCGGAGTAATGTCACTATTATCAAATAACCATTGCTGTTGGCGATCGGCTTCTGTGAGGACTAGCAAGGTTTTATAGAACCCATTTGAGATCTATTCCAGACTGATTACCAGAACTAGGTTTGGGCCGAATCAGTAGAATCCTAGATTTACGCTAGAATGGTTCCCCTGTAAGGATTTGACATCTTTGAGTTTTTGGGTTGGGTGACGAGAAATACCGAGAGAAACCCGGTTTCTGAGATTTACGCAAGGGGCGAGAAACCGGGTTTCTACGAGTTTTTGGGTTGGGTGACGAGAAATACCGAGAGAAACCCGGTTTCTGAGATTTACGCAGAATAGATCTCAAATGGGTTCTATAAGCCTATGACAATCGTTCGGACAGTTTTCAATCACAAACGGTACAATGCGGGTTATGGGTTCCTTACTCTGTGAAATCACAAACGGTACAATGCGGGTTTGAGTCGCTGCCCAAAAAACTGCCAGGAGTATTGCTATATGAACAAGAGTATACTTGAATTATTAGGCGATCATCAACTCACTTTACGAATAAAGAATTCGTGCATCGCAGATATCTAGGGCTGGCACGGTGGCACAGTCCCTACAAAATCTGACTTTTTCAGGTAGGGATAATCCCCCCGTGGTTGCCCTTCTTCGTTTCGCGTAACCTCAGGAGAATATTTTTTCAACCCAAGCAGCCGATTTATGAACAAGCACATTTCTCAAAGGGCAAATCTACTCGTCATTGCGATCGGATGTCTCGTGCTGCTGGGTTGGCAATTTGACATATCCCTACTCAAAAGTGGTTTTCCCGGTAGGACTTCGACGATCAAGCGGGCAATGGCAGAACTCAATCGCTAAGCACTTCAGCACTCATGAGTTATTCAGGTTAGATATGATTACACAAATTTTTTCAAGTGGAGGATTCATTCCTCATGGTCACTGCTATCTCTGGCAAACAAACTTAGTAGGATTACATATTTTATCCGATGGTTTAATCGCTTTAGCTTACTACTCCATCCCAATGATGCTAATCTACTTTGTGGGACAGCGCCAAGATACTCCATTTCCGAAAGTAGTTTTTCTGTTTAGCGCCTTCATAATTGCCTGTGGTACAACTCATCTCATGGAAATTTGGACGCTTTGGTATCCTACTTATTGGCTTTCTGGAGGAATTAAAGCTATTACTGCTCTGATTTCTATATATACTGCATCTGAGCTACTGTTTTTAATTCCATCAGCCTTAGCTTTACCTAGTCCAGCTC
>JBBSNU010000362.1:0-5694 GCA_038260455.1 Chroococcales cyanobacterium
AACAAGAAAAATTTCCGCCAATTTGTCCTGACTTTGTAATCGAATTGCGCTCGCGCACAGACCCGCTGCGCCCGCTTCAGGAGAAAATGCAGGAATATCTCAACAGCGGTTTGCGCTTGGGTTGGCTGATTAATCCTCAAAACGAACAAGTAGAAATTTATCGTCTTAATCGCGAAGTAGAAATTCTACAATTTCCTGTGAGTTTATCGGGGGAAGATGTGTTGCCGGGATTTGTTTTGAATTTGCCCATGATTTGAACGGGAATTAGGAATCGGCGATTAAAATCGCTACTACACAAACAAAGTCCGCCTTCGCGGGCTAAAGATTAGATTAAATTTTTCCTGTTTCTAATTTTATTTTTTTTGGACAAATATCATCGTCGTACCAACCAGTCAAAGCCACCGCCAAAGCATCCGCCGCATCGTCGGGTTTCGGAATGTAACCTAACTCTAATTCCCGCGCTACGGCTTCTTGTACTTCCGATTTGTCAGCATTCCCTCGCCCAGTTAAAGCTTTTTTAATTTGGGCCGGCGTAAACTCGAACAGCGGTACTCCACACTGCGCTAATACTAATGTCAAAACTCCCCGCGCTTGCGCTACAAGTATGGTATTTCCCATTTTGTAAAAGAACAGTTTTTCGGCTATTGCCAAATCTGGTTTTACCTGTTCGATTACTGCGTGCAAATCTTCGTAAATTGTTTTTAGGCGCTGTCCCATTTCCTGTTTTGGCGTTGTTTTGATCACGCCGCAGTCAATCATGGAAATGCTGTTTTCATCTTCTTTTCCGGGGACAATTTTATAGGAAATTGCGCCGTAGCCGAGGTTTGCTAAGCCCGGATCTAATCCTAAAATTCGTTTTTCCATTGCCGGAATGAGTAATTGGAAATGGGAATGAGGTATGAAAATTTGGGGAATGTCAGTCTTGGGCGCATGAATACTAAAGAAACCGGGTTTTTCACTAAACGGAGGCTGAGCCTCCGGATCTGCATTACCAGGCAGAGCCTGGTAACGAGCAGCAAGAAACCGAGTTTTTTACCTATTTCACCTAAGAAAGGCAGAGCCTCGCCTATCTGCATTACCAGGCAGAGCCTGGTAGGGAGCAGAACTTTTCATCGCCATCAATTACCAATTACCAATTACTAATTACCAATTACCCCTCGGTTGTTTCTAGGCCGAATACTCGATCGAACACTTTGGTCACTTTAGAACCCGTATCTATTGATTCTAGCGGGTCTTTCCGCAATCTGTGCCGCAAACACAGAGTCATTACCTTGCGAATATCGCCCACAGTCACCTCTGTGCGGCATTCTAGGGCGGTGAAAGCTTTCGCGGCCCGGTTTGTGACCAAATCTCCCCGCAGCCCGTCTACGTCCAATTCGGCGCAAACTTGGGAGATTTTTACTCGCAAATCGCGATCGATAGTTACGGATTTTAGCCTTTCCTGGGCTTCGACCAATTTCTGCTGCATATCATCTTGTTCGTGCTGATATTTGCCGAGAAATTCTGAGGGATTTTGGTCAAAACTCGATCGCTGTTCGACAATTTCCACTCTCAGATTCGGGTCTTTGACAGTCCGAATTTCGGCGTGCATTCCGAATCTGTCGAGCAATTGCGGCCGCAATTCTCCTTCTTCTGGATTCCCGGAACCGATGAGAATAAACTTAGCTGGGTGGCGGATTGAAATGCCTTCTCTTTCGACAGTGTTCCAACCGCTGGCGGCGGAGTCGAGCAAAACATCGACTAAATGATCGTCGAGCAAATTGACTTCATCGACGTACAGAATGCCGCGGTTAGCTTTGGCTAACAGGCCTGGTTCAAAAGCTTTCACGCCTTCTGACAAAGCTTTTTCGATGTCGATCGTACCGCAAACTCGGTCTTCGGTAGCGCCGAGGGGCAAGTCTACCATTTGTACTTTTTTGCGGGCGATCGGCATTGTACCGTGATGCAAAGTGCGATCGCGCACTTCATCGCTCATCAAATCTGGATCGGTGGGATGACTGTTAAAAGGATCGTCAGCCACCACTTCAATTTCTGGCAGTAAATCTGTGAGGGCGCGGATTGTGGTAGATTTGCCCGTACCGCGATCGCCCATAATCATCACTCCGCCAATTTTCGGATCGATGACATTCAACAGCAGCGCCAGTTTCATCTCCTCCTGGCCAACAATTGCGGTGAAGGGAAAAACAGCGCGGCGGGCTGCGGTAACGGTTGGCAGAGCGCCCGCATTTACGGTATTGCTGACTTCGGCAGTAGGACTCACAGGATAACTCAAAATATAACAATTGCTTGTTTATTGTACGGGATAACCGATTTTAGATTTTAAATTTTAGATTTTGGATTAATGTATTTCTGTCATTGCGAAGGTAGTGAAGCAATCTCAAAGCCTTGGTACACCGTCATAATGCGTCGATGACTGAGAAACCGGGTTTTTTGCGCCAAAACTGGGCTATAGCTTTTAATCCCGGTAAAAAACGCGGTTTCTAGGCGGGGCGAGATGCAGATGGCGGTTGAAACCGCGTCTACACAAACAAAGTCTGCCTCCGCAGACTGAAGAAAATAACGTAATTTTAACCGCTAGGTCTTCTTATCTTTTTGTGCGTCTTTTCTTCCACAACAAACCCATTCCAGCAGCCACCATTGTACCCATCGCCGTCATCGGTTCCGGTACAGCAGCAGCAGCATCAGCAAAAGGTTCATACTCATAAACTGCGCTAACTGTAGTAGCTTTGTAGGGTGCGTGAGAACGAGAAATCTTCAACTACCAACGATTAAGCTATTTCTCACGCACCGCATAGTCCCATTATAGGTGTTCGTAGATATCTGGAATATCAAGAGGTTCAGACCTGTTCGACATCCGAATATAAAATTCAAGTTTCTTTTCGTTCGTTTTCTGTAGCCAAGCTTTTTTAGCCGATTTTTTTATATCAATCGCGCAGACATCTTTGCCATCAATTTTTTCAAACCGAATTTTAATCTGCTGAGTAAAGTTGCTGCCAATATATTTACAAATTGAATCAATAATTGTCCGCTCTAGCTGATCGAGATTTCCCTTTGATAGTAAAGACAAATCCTTTTCTAGCCCGAAAATATTACCATTATCTTCAACGCCGATAATGAGAGTTCCACCTTCAGAATTAAGAAATGCAGCAATTGTCTTAAGAGTGCTAAATCTTAAGTCTTTATTCTCACAATCGCGCTTAACATCCCACTGAAAGGTACTCTTATACTCCAGGCGATCGCTTTCAGGGAGTTTGATCAACTCAGAAATTGGGCGCAGTTCGCCAATTTTTCTGATCGTTGTTAAAAATCGGCGTAGTTGTCGTTCCTCAATCCGTCCTTTCAATATTTCTTCTGTATCTGCTGCATCGATTACCGTTTTGTTAATCACGGCAATGTACTGACCCAAATATGTTTGATCCAACGTTTCTATATTCTCGTTAATCCACTGCTCATTCTGAACGTTACCCCAACGGTTGAAATAGGCGATCGCATCCTGAATCGATTCATGAAGTATATCGAAAATATTACCTCGCATATTTTTAGAAATATAGTCCCATGCGCCCATCTTGAAAGCAGTGCGGCAATCTGAAACTGTATCATTGGCTGTCAAGATAATAACTACAGAAGAAAGATTTCGGGCTTTCACTTCGTCAATAACAGCAAATCCACTGTCATCCTGCTCCATTCGCATATCTGCAATAATTACGTCAAAAGGATTTCCCAACTTCTCTTTAGCTTGAGCAACACTGGTAGCCGTTTCAATCTGCTCATAGCCATAGTCCCCAAGCCATTCCAATAACTCATTCAAAAATCGAGGATTGTCTTCTACCAACAGCAAATGGACGTTTTGAGTTTGCATATTATCTTACACCTCTTCCTCAAGATAAGGAATATAAATTTCAAATCTAGCTCCATCTTGTCCCGTTTCCCGAATATAGCCCTTCATCTTGGTCAGGGTTTTACGGATAATGAACAGCCCTAATCCGCTACCTTTACCCTCCTGAGAGGTGGTTTTTAGGGGTTGAAAGATCCAATCTTTATGATACTCTGGAACGCCCTTACCATCATCAGCAAATTCAATAAACAGATATTTTTGCTCTCCAGGGACATTCATTCCCCGAATTCCTGATGGGTTGACCACATCTTGGGATGTGATATGAATGGTCAATTTCGGCTGGTCAGCATTGTGCTTCAGTGAATTTTCGACCAGTTCATTCAATGCACTCTTTATTTTTTCCTGATCTCCATAGAACGGAGAGTCACCGTTTCTTATGTCTAGCAGAATGCAAGCATTATCAATATGGCAAGTTATTTCCCACTTTTCAAATAGTTCCTTGACCTGAAAACGGTGATTTTTGATCGAAATACCTTCGTTGATAGCTTTCAAGTCATTGAGAGCACTCTGGGTTAGTTCCAGTTGTGTCAGCAATTTATCAAACTGGGCGTAATGCTCGTCATTAGGTGATAACTTTCGGATGGAGCGTATAGTCTGCGACTTGATCACAGCCAATTCGTTATTCACAAAGTCAGAGATATCATGGGCAGTTTTGGAAATGACCGTCAAAATCCTCCGATAGTCGTCATTAGAAATAGTTTCAATCTCAGATTTTTGTGCTTCCTTGCGTTTGTCAACCTCTTTGAAGACATCTTCAATCGCTTGAATAATACGGTTTAATAAGGGATCTTCGCGAGCGGAGCGATGTGAAATTCGATAAGCAATTGCTTTAAGGATGCTGATCTCATTGGCGATTTTGTGATACATCGCCCGATTGAGCATTTCCGTGTCGCTTAATTCACTTGGGACATCAGTTTTGACCATTTCAAAGTAGTCTTGCTCACTAAAGTTAAGAATCAGCATTTCCCTTGCCTGATCGTAGTGCGGAGAATCTTTTTCGATTTGCCGCAGCATTTGAATGGCTGTATCGTTATGAGGATCGCTGGCAAAAATATTTCTAGCACTGTGGAGCCATGTTTTCTCTTTGTCATCCGAGTTGGCAATTGCTGCCTCGAAATATTCGTCACCTTTCTCTCGTTGCTTAATGCAGTAGTATAGCCTACCTAATTTGAGTAGAATTATATTAGCTTCATATTGACTCAGAAAATCCTTTTTGATTTCAGATAACTGGTTGATAGCCTCTTGGTACTTGCCTAGTCTTTCTAGTGCAGGAAAATAGTGAAAATAAATAAAATCGTTTCGTATATTATGATTTTCCAATCCCATTTGTAGTGCCTTTTCAAAGAATGGCAAAGCCTTCTCATCCTGACCAATTGAAGCTAAAGTAATAGCATAACTACTGATAGTTTTCGGATTATTAGGTTCAATTTGAAGCGCTCGCTCAAACAAAGGCAAAGCTTTCTCATACTCACGAATCCAAGTCAAAGCTTTGGCATAACTATTTAGCGTTATCAGATCATTAGGTTGAATTTGTAGCGCTCGCTCAAACCACTGCCAAGCTTTCTCATGCTGATTACTTGAAATCAAAGCTTTGGCATAACTAAATAATGTTATCAGATCATCAGGTTCAATTTGAAGCGCTCGCTCAAACAACTGTAAAGCTTTTTCATGCTGATTATTTGCAATCAAAGCTTTGGCATAACTAAATAATGTTATCAGATCATCAGGTTCAATTTGAAGCGCTCGCTCAAACAACTGTAAAGCTTTTTCATGCTGATTATTTGCAATCAAAGCTTTGG
>JBBSNU010000363.1:0-5690 GCA_038260455.1 Chroococcales cyanobacterium
ACCACTAAAAAATGGGGTACGTAGGGCGGCCTACCTCCCTTCTACCGGCCGCACCTCAGTTTTGCATTTATTTATCGTCCGCGCGCCCCCGCGCGCGAGTTGTACAACCCGCGAGCGGGGACGCTCGCACTATAAATAAATGCAAAACTGAGATGCTCCCTTTAGAAGGACTGAAGTCCTCACTACGAACCAAATTTTTTAGTGAGGAGTTGATTCTTTTGATTTTTAGAAGGACTGAAGTCCTCCCTACGAACCAAATCTTGATTATGACTTGCTCACATCTTCAAAAGACTCGGAACCCAAAGGACTCGGAATCCAACCTTGAATATTCTTGCGTTTCCCTAAAAGCGGCTGCGAATGTACGATCGGCAAACGGACAGCTTCCCCATGCAAAATCTCGCTAACTTCCGCATAAATTTTCCCTCTAGCTGCTTTATCCCCACTCGCCCTTCCCTGATCTAAAAGTTCCAAAACCTTCGGATTTTTCCAATTTCCCAAATCCGCCGTCGAACCAGGCCCGAAGTGAGGATAATAAAAATTGTCAGGATCGCCATAATCACCAGTCCAACCCAGCATAAAAGCTTGAAATCCCGGAGGTTTTAGCCGATCGGCCAAATAAGCAGACCAATCCTTTGTTAGCAACTTTACCCGAATCCCGATCGCGCTTAAATCCGCCGCCAAAGCCTCAGCAATCGGCTTCGGCGTGGGAAAATAGGGACGGCTGACCGGCATATACCACAAATCCAAATCAAAACCGTTTGGATAACCGGCTTTCGCTAGCATTGCTTTAACTTGCTGCGGGTTAAATTCATAATCTTTAACTTTGTCAGACTCCGCCCAATTCAGCGAAGGCGGGATAAATTGCGAATCATGTTTACCAAGTTC
This sequence comes from Chroococcales cyanobacterium, assembly GCA_038260455.1. Lineage (GTDB taxonomy): Bacteria > Cyanobacteriota > Cyanobacteriia > Cyanobacteriales > Microcoleaceae > Microcoleus. The sequence goes on from JBBSNU010000363.1 coordinate 886, forward strand.
TCCCCAGAAAGCCTTGACTATGGCTGGCTTGTTGATTGCTTGCGCGATCGCCCGCCGCACCTCCGGTTTCGCCAAAGGTGCATAACTCGGATTTAACGCTAAATAACCCACATTAAAAGAAGGACGCAAAACAGTTTCTAAATTAGCATCCGCCTGCACCTCTTTCAATTGATCCGGCGTTAAATCCACAGTAAAATCAAGTTGACCGGCCCGCAATTGAGCCAGTCTCGCCGCCGGATCGTCAACAAAACGAATTACCAACTGATTTACTTTCGGTGTTCCTGGTTTCCAATAATTAGGATTTTTCTCTAAGATAATGCGATCGCCAGATCGCCATTCCTTAAACACAAAAGGCCCCGTACCCACCGCCAGCGACCCCGGAGTGCCGTATTTAGCCCCCGCTTTTTTCACCGCCGCCGGACTCGCAATCCCAAAATAACCCGACCCAATCGCCGCAGGAAAGGCCGCAAAAGGCCGATTTAGCACAAACCTAATCGTAGACTTATCAACAACGGTCACATCCTTTACCAGGGAATCTTTATCGCCCTTAAACCCAGCAAAAAAGTCCTTCCAAATCTGATAATTTTTGCCAGAATCTCGATAACCATCAGGATTTTTGGCATCCCACCAGCGATCGACATTAAACTTAACAGCTTCCGCATCAAAATCCGTGCCATCGTGAAACTTTACCCCCGATCGCAATTTAAAAGTCCAAGTTTTGCCATCTTTAGAACTCGACCATTCAGTAGCCAGACTCGGTGCGAGTTCCACACTTCCCGGTTTAGAATCAGTCAAGCGATTGTAGATTTGGTCGATCGCAATCACCGAATTACCATCAGTAACATTTCCCGGTTCCAGATTGACAGGCGGCCCGCCAGCACCGTAGACTAAAGCCCCCGCTGGAACAGTCCCAGGAGTTGTCGCAGTTGGAGAATTATTGCTAACCGTGTTTGAATTAGTGCTGCAATTGGAGAGAACTACAGCCATCCCAAAAACTAGAGCTAATAAAACTAAACGCCAAGATTTTAACAACCTCATCTCAATAGCTCCTGTTTAATAAAAAATTGTACTCATCTAAATAAATTTCTAATTTACTCTTGCTCTCCCCTCTGCGCCCTCTGCGTTCTCTGCGGTTCCTTTAGTAAATTCTATCTTCAAATCAAATTTAATTAACAAAATAGAACACACTGATTACCAATTACCCCTTACCATTACAAGACAGAGCTGATTGTCGATCGCACCACAAACCTACAACTCATAACTCTCTTCACCCAGACTCCCCAATTCTCCGATACTTAGAAACTCTTCATCCTCTACTTCCTCAACAGCAAAATCAAAACTTTCCACAACAAACGGCAAACCCGCCGCCATCAAACCGCGCTGAATGCGATCGGGCGTTTCCTCAAACAACACAAATAGCGGATGAACCGCCTCAGCTTCATCACTGAAAATATGTCTGTAGCGGTGCGGCATCACCCATTCATAACCTTTATCCAGCCAAACCTGAGACTGCCGCCAGCGACCCAACAAAGCAGAAAAATCCTCGCCCGGGCGATGAATGAAAATCAAAATTTCCACCCCAATTTTAACCTTCCACTCAGGATCGCACATCAAAATCGCCAAATCGCAGGGCAAGCAAACCGCCTGTCCGGGCGATATGCTAGTCCCCCCGCTTCCGGCATAGGAAACCCCGTCCCGCAAGCGCGCAACCGGCAAAGGAATGCTAATTAAACTTTCGTTAGCCCGACGGATACTCGGAATCATTTCCATGTACAGCCGATATTTTTTCAGCAGGGCGATCGCGGCAGAAGATTCGCTGTACTCTGCTAGCAATGCCTCGTAATGTGATTGTTTGACAGACATTTTAAATCAATTAATTAATCAGTAGTTAGTAGTCAGTAGTCAGTAGTCAGTAGTCAGTAGTCAGTAGTCATTAGTCATTAGTTGGCGGTAATTGGTAATTAGTAGTTGAAAATGTAGCCAAGACCGTACCACTGACTGAACAGCATTAAAAGCTCACACAAAACTAATGACTAATGACTGATGACTAATGACCAATGACCAATGACCAATGACTTTTTTACAGCTTCTGAAACACTGAAAACATCGGCAGATACATCGACAGCAAAATCGAACCTACGATACCACCCACGACCACAATCATCAGAGGTTCTAGCATACTGGTAAGTCCTTTTACCGCTTCTTCAACTTCCGTTTCGTAGAAAGCGCCAACTTTCATCAGCATCTTGTCAAGTTCCCCAGTCTCCTCACCAATGGCCATCATTTGAATTGCCAAAGACGGGAAAACTTGCTGTTCTTGCAAAGCAATACTGATCATGCCGCCGCTTTGAATTTCCTGTCTGGCATATTCGATCGCATTCGATATCGCCTGATTACCCGCCACATCTCGCACAATTTCCAAAGAACTGAGAATCGGCACGCCCGATCGCGTCAGCGACCCAAATATCACGCAAAACCGAGCCACAGCCGATTTTTCGATCAAATCTCCAAAAATCGGCAACTTCAGGGCAATCCTATCAATTTGTAGGTGACCTATGGGAGTTTTGTAGTACATATCAAAGGCAATTTTGAGCGCTATAATCACCCCAATAACAGTTATTTGTTGGATGGGAGGCCAAGCCGTACAAAACGCGCTAATTCCCAACATAATCAGCGTAAAGGTTGGCAAATCTGCACCAATATCTTTAAAGATTTTAGCGAAAGTTGGCAGCAAGAATATAGTCATTGCGAAAAAAATCACGATCGCAATAAAGAACACAGTCTTCGGATAAGACATTGCCGAATTAATTTCAGCCTCGGTCTTGTGATTTTTTTCCATCATCAGCGCCAGACGGTCTAGGGTTTCATCTAGCACCCCCCCGACTTCTCCCGCCGCCACCATACTGATAAACAGTTGGTCAAAAACATCAGGAAACTTAGCCATCGCCTCTGCCAAGTTTATCCCCTCCTGCACGTCAGCATTCATGCTCCTGAGCGCTCGCTTCAACTTAGCATTAGAACACTGCTCGTGCAGCACGGAAAGGCATCTAACGATCGCCACCCCTGCATTAAACATAGCCGCAAACTGACGAGCAAAAATAGCCATATCCTTAACAGTCAGACTGGTAAGGTTATACTCTATTTGCTCCTGAATCGCATTGAAATCAAAACTACCTTTCGGTTTTTGACGGACAACGTTGGTAGCCACAGCTCACCTCTGAAAATTTATTAAAAGTAATTAGTCATCAGTCATCAGTCATTAGTGCGAGCGTCTCGCTCGCTTTCGGTCATGAGCCATCAGTCATCAGTCATGAGTCATTAGTCATCAGCCATCAGTTGTTTCTGCTAGCTCCTGACTAATGACTGCTGACGGAATTAATGAGCTCCTACCTTGGCGTCACCAACAGGTGCCGGGCCAATCAAGCGTTGGAGTTCGTCAGCCTTAGAAGCCTTGGCCATTGCCGATTCCCAAGTGATTTTCCCGGTCTTGTAAAGTTCAGCCAGGGCCATTTCCATCGTCCTCATACCCAACTTCGCCCCCATTTGGATTTGGGAGTAAATCATTGGAGTTTTACCCTCCCGGATCAAGTTAGACATAGCTGGAGTATTCACCATGATTTCCATAGCGCAGCAGCGGCCGCCCCCAATTTTCACTACCAAATTTTGGCTAGCAATTCCCACCAGAGAGTTAGACACCTGGGCGCGAACCTGGGGCTGTTGAATCGGTGGAAACACGTCCAAAATCCGGTCTACCGTTGCTCCGGCAGAGTTAGTGTGCAGCGTTCCCATCACCATGTGACCCGTTTCTGCCGCCGAAATTGCCAGACCGATCGTTTCCAAGTCGCGCATTTCCCCCACCAGAATTACATCAGGATCTTCTCGCAGGGCTGCTCTCAGCGCATTAGAAAAGCTCTTAGTATCTTCGCCCTTTTGGCGCTGGTGAAACAAACTCTTGATATTAGGAAACACGTATTCAATCGGATCTTCAACTGTGAGAATGTGCTCTGCCCGCGTTCGGTTGATCAGATCCAACAAAGCAGCCATCGTAGTAGTTTTCCCGGAACCGGTTTGTCCCGTCACCAACAACATACCCCTCGGTCTTTCCGTCAAGTCCCGCAAAATCTGCGGCACGCCTAAAGCATCTGCGTTAGGAATCTTGGAAGCCAGAGCCCGCATACAAGCAGCCCAAGCACCCCGCTCCCGGTAGACATTGACCCGAAACCGAGCCAATCCTCTCACGCCGTAAGCGCAGTCGAGTTCCCACTCCATTTCCAAGTGCTTGCGCTGCATATTGTTGAGCATTTGGAAAATCAGGATTTGCACTTCCTCAGCAGACAGAATGTCGCCGTATTGCGCTTGAGGAGTTAGTTTACCGCTGACTCGGAAGAATATCGGCGCACCCGCTTGGATGTGTATGTCCGAACCCCCTTGCTCTACCAGGGACTCCAGTACGTCTTCAATCATCAGACCCATAGATACCTCTCCTAGATCGAGTTGATAGTTATTGACCAATTTAACTCAGTTAAGAGTTGACAGTTAACAGTTAACAGTTGACAGTTGACAGTTGACAGTTGACAGCTTGCCCGCTCGCTTAGAGAAGGGTTGACAGTTAACTGCTCAATCAATCCAAAAAGCGCGGCGTCAAGCAGTACGGACAATCCAGCATCTCCGGCTTCAATTCCGCCCGACAAGTTTTGCAGGTAAGTCCCTGCTTGCGTTTGGCTTTCATTTCCGCCTCCAGGCCCGAGTCAGTAAACGTCACCCGCTCGACTTCTTCAAAGGTAGTCGCGCCTTCCCGCACCAAC
>JBBSNU010000364.1:0-5683 GCA_038260455.1 Chroococcales cyanobacterium
CTGACTCTGTAAAGGCAAAGGGCGTAGCTGAAAGCACTTTTAAGACGCCAACCCGATCGTCCTGATAGAACAAGGGAACAACCACCAGTGACCGGATACCAATGCGCTGACAGGCAGACTGATCCACCCGTGCATCGGTTTGTGAATCATCGCAAAGCATGATTTGGCCTGTCGCAATACATTTTCCCGATAAACTTGTCCCTACTTTCATCCGTAATCCAACATAGGCGCTGGCGATACCGCTGGCTGCCCGATACACCAACTCATCCCCTTCCAGCATTTCAATCACGGCCCCATCGGCATCGATCAATTTTTGAGTTCGATCGATAATCACCGCCATCACGGTATCTAGGTTAGGATTACGAAGGGCGATTTCCTGTTGGGTAGCAATCACTATACCCAGACGCTCGAACTCTTTTTTTAATGCTGCTTCTGCTTGTTTGCGATCGGTGATATCCTTCATAAAACAGTGATGCCCGATCGATCGCTCCTGCGAGTCGTAGGCCGCCAACATCACCACCTGCTTGTAAAAGATCGAGCCATCTTTGCGGATACCCCGGGCCTCAACCTCCACTCGGCCTTCGGCTAGCATTTTTTGATAAGCGGCCATCATCCTGTCGCAGTCGTCGGGATGAACTGTTGTCTGCCAATTCATACCCACCATTTCTTCAGGTTGATAACCCTCTATATTGGCGTAGGCTTGATTAACGGTGATATACCGTCCGAAAATATCCAGCCGCGAGATGCCCTCCACCGCATTAGCAAGAGCTCTACTCATTTTTCTGAGTTCTGTTTCCGCCTGGACAAGATCCGTAATGTCTTGGGATGTACCAAACAACCGAAGGACTTGTCCCTCTGCATTGAGTTCAGCCTGTCCTCTGGCTTCGGTATGGCGGATAGAACCATTCGGGCGCAAAACTTTGAGGCGCAATAGATAAGGCTCTCCGCGAGTCAGCGCTCGTTGAACTACCTGGTGTAGCTGTTCGGCACTTTCGGGATGGTAAATCCGCAGGTTTTCTTCATAGGTAGGTTCGCCCAGGGCCCTGTTGCGTCCCACAATCTCGAATAGTTGGGCAGACCAGGTAATTTTATCTGTAATTACGTCCCATTCCCAGTTACCGATGTGGGCAACCCGCTGGGCTTCTGACAACCGCGTTTCACTCTTTTGCAGGGCTGTTTCTGTCTGCTGGCGGTCGGTAATGTCCTTTTCGTTCACGAGCAACATCGGGTTGCCTGTTACCGTGTCGTTGGTACACCGCACGTCCATCCCGTGCCAGCGAATCCCCGCCAGAGTAATCACTTGAGTCTCAGCACTAAAGACCTCACCGTACCCTCGAACTGCCATTGCTCGCTCTCCTAACTGAGGATCGACAAAGCGGCTCAGAAAAGCATTGTCTGTCTTTCCATAACAGCGCAAGGCCGCCGGGTTTTGCAGCAGCGGCACGCCTTCGAGGGTGTACAGCGAAACCATGAGGGTGGTGTGCTGGAGTGCCTGGATCGATCGCAGGGTTTCCGGCTCAATGCGATGAGTTTCGATCGTACCCTCCACCAGCATTGCCAAACGCCCGCCGTCAATCCTGATACCAGAACACCGACAGCCGACAGAAACAGGCTCACCGGCCGGGTAAAACGTCCACCGCTCGGACAAGGTTTTGCCTTGCTCAAACTGTTGCAGATAGCTCTGCAAGCGAATCCGAGTAGACTCTGACACATCGCTAAAGTTGCGGCTGGCGAGTTCTTGCCGCGTCGCAGCATTCCACAGGTACCAGGATGCTTGGTTGGCCCACCACATTTGCAAATGCTCAATATCAAAAATCCAGATCGGGTTTTGCAACAAGTCAAAGGCGTTGATGTTGACAATATCCCTGCTCAGGGAACAGGCACTGTCGGGTTCCAGGCAATTGTGATGGTTGACTCTTTCTGTATTGGTGGCAGTTTGATGCGGTACTGTTTCGAGTTGTGGCGGTTGATTTGGCGACAGCACCGGGCGGTGAGATTCTAGTTGTCGCATCCTCAATCCGAGCTGCACTGCAACGTGTTGCAGGATCTGAATGTCGAGAGGTTCCCACTGACGCGGACTGCTACATTGATGAGCAATCAACAGTCCCCACAGCTTCGGAGATTGCTGCTGTTTGCCATCTAGCAAAATTGGTACAACTAAGTTAGCCTGCACTTGGAGGCGATCGAGCAATTCGACATAACAAGCTGGAATATGACGGCTGTTAATATCAGCAATGCTGCTGGTTTGTCCCTGGCTGTAACGCTTTACCCAGGTTGTTTCAAAGCAAGGGTCATAAATCAGTTGTCCCAGGATGGGCGGCCACTCGCCACCAACGGATTCAGCCAATACTACACTATCTCCATGCGGTAGGAAGCGATAAATAATTACGCGATCGGTTTGCAGCAGCGCCCTGGTTTCTGCTACCGCACATTGCAAAATGCTCTCCCGATCCCCGAACTCGTTGATTTGAATTGCAATTTCTGAAAGTTTTTCTAGAATTTTCTCTAACGACCAAGAGAAATCCTGTTTTGTAGACATCTCCGTGTTCCCTTTTTAAAAGCAAACTTATACTATTCTAACCTGCGACAAATAAATATAATAATTTGTTTTAATTCGTAGCAATGGGTTGTTTGGTTTGGCAACGAAACCCACACTTTATGTTTGGATAAAGACTTTTTTGAAATGCTACAATTCCTTTTTTATGTGACTTAGCCCAAAAATTATGTTTTTCCCTCTCTATTTTGCTTATTGTACGGCGCTTTTTTCTAAAAATTTATCTAAATTCTCCTGCCTAAACTAGAAACACTTGTGATTTTTTTAACTATTTTATAGGAAAAATAAAAAAAATTAGCCTCTACTTTTATTAAGTTTTAATAATTATGTTTTGGACTTTAGTAAAGTAGATAAAACTAAGTTTTTCCCAAACCTGGGGTTTTTACCAAAAGACGCGCTGCATCCCTTGACAAGAGTAAAAAAAACGGTTTCTTGGGTGTGTATTTTTGGGAAATAGGGATAACATTTATTATTGTTAGTCCTGGACGGAGCAACCGGGTTTTTTAACCCCCTTACTTCGTTCAAACCCTCAATAAGAGTAAAAAAAACCGGTTGCTGAGAGTTAGAGTGCGTCGATGACTGATTGTAAAGTTGAAATTTTGCCCGAAACGAGAAAAAAAACGCGGCCAAACCTCGTAGCAACCGGAGGCAGAACCCAGGCTCTTGCAGGAAAAAAGACCGCCTCTACAAACTCCAGAATTAATGATCGTAAATCGGATTATCTTTAGGACTCACTAAATGTAGCAATTTTTGCTTGATCTGAGCATCAAATACTTCCCATTTCATCCGTGCATAATCGCTATCTTCATTTCCGCCAGAAAGAAATCCTACCGGAATTTCAAAGCCTCCAGCTTGACTTCTGCCACCGCCAAAAAAGCGTCCTGCAGCATCTTGTCCGAAGGCTTCTTTAATAAATTCGTCCGGGTCGAGAGTCAGTTTATTCGTTCGCAGCGAACCAATTACTACTTCAATTTCTTCGTCTTTGTCGTGAACAATTGCGTAGACAACGGCTGTGTGGACGTTCTCTTCGGTCATTAAAAAGTCCGCTGCTTGGGGAATAGAATCCCGATCGTCATAACGGAGGTAGCCGATGCCGGCGATCGAAAAATTGTTCTGGACGATGCGGTGTTTGAGCGATCGCTCGATCGCATCCATCACCCATTTAGAACGAGACGACTGCAACACCGCATTCAACAACTGCGAGTCATAAAAACGGCTCAAATAAGCAGCAGCTAAAAACTCTTCTTCCTGAGCTTGTCTGAGAGCATTCGTATCCGATCGCAAACCGTGCATCAAAGCCGTAGCGCACTTGACGTGCTGACTGATATTACTGTCAAAAGCTAGCATTCCCGCCTGCAAATACTCCGTAAAAATCGTGGCTGTAGCGTGGATTTCCGGGCGCACATCCGTAAATTCTGCGTTCATTTCCCCCTGCAAACTGTGGTGGTCGATCACTGCTGCGATCGGAATTCCCGCCCCTAAAATAAACTCAGTTAAGTTACAAGTAGTGCCTTGATTGTCGATAAAAACGCAGCCTTTATAAGCCGACAAATCCTTAGTTTTTGCCGTTTCCAGCGTCCACCGCTGCAACGGCAACCCTGTTAATTTGACTAAGGCAATATTTTCTTGGTGGCTGAGAGTGCCGGCGTAAAGAATCTCGCATTGGACATCGTATTTTTCGGCGATTAATTTGTAAGTCCAAGCACTGGAAAGCGCGTCGGGGTCGGGAAAATCTTGCAGCAAAATTAACTGGCGACTACCTTTGTGGCGATCGAACATTTGGCGCAATTGCTCGACTTTGCGAGCGTGCAATTCCTCGCGGAGACTGGCGCGATTTTCTTCGGAAGCAACTTCAGCTTTGCTGCGCCGTTTCAGGGGCTGACTCGCTGCGGGTACAGCCTGGCCGATGGTGTCAACCTCACCTTCGCGGTTGCTAGATGTTTCATCAGAATTAGTAGGCGGGCGGTCTTTCATTGTTAAAATTTAACCATTTAATTAATTTAGGACTTACGGAGGAGCGGCCAGAAACCGGGTTTTTGGAGAAAATTATGTGGGAGAAAATTATGCGCTATAGTCCATAGATTGGGAGCATCTCAGTTTTGCATTATAGTGCGAGCGTCCCCGCTCGCGAGTTGTACAATACGCGAGCGGGGACAGCACTATAAGAAAAAAAATGCTTTTTGCAAAACTGAGATGCTCCCCATAGATTAGGCAAAAACCCGGTTTCTTTGATAGGAGTTAAGCAAAAAAACCCGGTTTCTCTGAAAAATTGTCGATCGAGCCGATAGATGCTTGATGCAGAAACTGGGTTTTTGACCCCGCGTGCGTCCAGGACTGTAATTATCTCAAAACTTGCGCGTCAAAAGCCCTTAAACCCGGTTTTTTTGTAAGTGCTTCGTTATCAAAGCCAATATTTCTGATGAAAAACCCGATTGAAAAGCGTAATACCATTTTTCTAAAGATGTGCTGATGAAGTCTGAGCCACCCCGCGAGTTCGGGGGGGTTGGGGGGGTAATATCTAGCGCTACTTTATGAAATTGGTATAAGTTCTCTCTTATTTCACTTTTAACTCCAAACGATCGGGCGCGCGCGCTCAAGGCGCAGCCCTACAACTCAAAACTTCTGCAAAAAACCCCCGCGCTTTCGCTGACAGGGGTTTTAAAGGCCAATCACATATTTTTGCCATTCTTTGTGCATACCACTCTTAACTTGTTTCGTCACTTCAAAATAAAGACCGCTGTGAGGTTTCCTGGGCGGATAGCGCAGCAGCATTCCCGATTCTTTCGGGGTGCGACTTCCTTTATTCACGTTGCAGCGCATACACGCCGTGACGAGGTTTTCCCAACTGTCGCCTCCTCCGCGCGATCGAGGAATCACGTGATCCAGCGTCAAACCGTCCCCGGTATAACCGCAGTATTGACAAGAATGCGCGTCCCGGTGCAAGATGTTCCGGCGGGTAAGCGGAATCTCCTTATAGGGAACTCGGACGTAATGCCGCAGTCGGATCACAGTTGGTAGCGGGAAGTTTGGCGCAATAAATTTCCCGTTATGTTCTACCTGTTCTGCTTTTCCTTTCAACAACAAAATTACCGCCCTTCGCCAATTGGTGATGTTGAGCGGTTCGTAGGA
>JBBSNU010000365.1:0-5661 GCA_038260455.1 Chroococcales cyanobacterium
GATCCAAGCGATAGTTTCTACTAAACTCAGAGTATCGGGTACGGAGAAAGTGCTTATGCCTCGCTGCCGCAATTCGGGTACTAATAAATCGCGAATTAGGATCAATTCCTGGGCTTCGGTGGTGCCAAGTGCGATCGCCCCCAGATCCCGCAAGCTGCCTTCAAACCCGCCGTGTCCCGCTGAAACAAAAATAGAAGCCATTTAATAAAATTCTCCACCTTGCAGTTAATTTAGCGTCTGCTTTTTAGTCTTGGAATTTATTTTACAGCAAAGACGTATATTTTATTATTGCATAGCAAATTTGTAGTTGCGCTCTAGGTGGGGGTTTTAACCCCTTGGCACAACTACAAATTTATTGATGATCCGCCAGCTAGTTACATCGTAACAGCGGGGCTAGTCGAAGGTTTTGGTGGCTTAATGTCTTGGGAAGCTGCACGGGCGCGGAAGAGTTTAGCAAAGGCTTGCTCGCACTTAGACAAATCCGCTTCTATCTCTGTAAAAATGTCAGTTGATACCGGATCTGTGAACTGGGCCCGCAGATTTTTGAGATCGACAACACCTGTTTGCAAATCGCCCATAATGGTTCGCAACAAAAACGTTTCATCAGTTCCTTGTAGCGAGGCTTTTAATTTAGCGTATTTGTCAGCAATTTGGGCGGGAATTGAGGGTTTTTCGCCGAAATGGTTAAGGCGGTTTTCCAGAGCGAGGATGTGGTGCTGTTTGTTTTGAACCATTTCTGCAAGGAACGATCGCAAATCGCTATCTCCGGTCTTTTCCGCATAATTTTGAAACGCTTCGCAAGCATAACGTTCCCCTGCGAGGGCGGTATTCAAACCTTTAACAATATCGCCTTGTGTGGAGCCGCCCCAACCATTCGCTAGTTTCCACCATTCTGCACTGGTGTCAGTTTCTTCGGGTAAACCTACTGCTTTGCCGCCGTAACCGAGGCGAGCCAGAATTGCAGTGGCAAATATTGCTAAATCGCCCGGTTGGCGGGAAGTAATTAAATTGCCGTCAACTACTAAAGGTTCGTTGATGTAGTTAGCTCCGGCATTAATCATGTCGGTTTTTATTGCTAAAAATCCAGTCGCATTTTTGCCTTTTAGCAAGTCGGCTTCAATCAAAACTTGCGGGCCGTGACAAACAGCAGCGACTATTTTTCCTTGCTCGAAAGCTTCTTTAACAAACCGCACTGTATTGGGATTAGTCCGCATGGTATCGGGAGCCATACCGCCGGGAATTATCACTGCATCGAATTCTTCTGCTACTGATTCAGTGGTAGTTCCGTCAGCTTGCTGGGAAACTTTACCATTTTTCCCGGTATACTTTTCGTTGGTACGGGAACCGAGAACAACTACTTCAAATCCTGCTTGTTTTAAGGCGTTGTAAGGAACTAGAAATTCGGAATCTTCTACTCCATTTTCGATGAGGATAGCAACTCGTTTGCCTTTGGTTGCGTTATCTACTGTCATAATCAGTTTCCTTTAAGTTAGCATTTTGTTTAAATTTAATTTATTTATTAGTGTTGTCGCGTCTGGCTAAGGTTATAAATTGTTTGGTAGGAAAATAGGGGATGTGAGTCTTTGGAGGTAGGCTTTTTTGTATAAATACCATGCGTGCAAAATAAGAACCCCCCCAACCCCCCCCTTATTAAGGGGGGGCTAGAACTTCATCTATAGCAAGTATTTATTAAATTGGTATAAAGAGGGCAACCACGGGGGGTTGCCCCTAGAAGAATTACACTGATGAACGGACTGCTATAATCTCGATAATGATTTAGGATTGCTATAGACGCAGATAATTTCAATAAAAGCGAGCTTGGGAGTGCAATTACAGTTTAGTATTAATGCACGTAAGAGGCGCCGTTAATGTCGATCGTTGTCCCGGTAGCGTGCGGGGCTAAACCAGAGGCTAAAAAAGCAATAACATTGGCGACATCTTGAGGAGGAGCGATTTTGCCGATCGGGATATCGCGCACAATCTCTGCTTCGCCAAACTCCCGAATAAACTGATTAGACATTTCCGTACTGACAAATCCCGGTGCAACAGTAAAAGCCAAAATATTCTCAGCAGCGAATCCTCTAGCAATGCTGCGAGTTAGAGAAACGATCGCACCTTTCGATGCAGCGTAGTGCAGATAATTCGGGTCATCGCCGCGAAAAGCAGCGCGACTTGCTATATTAATAATTGTACCGCCATTGCGAGTCTTAAAATGCAGAATTGCTTCCCGGCACAAATCAGCAACCGCAACTAAATTAACTTGTAGAGTTTGCTGCCAAGCCGACGACCAAATATCGAATTCGTCCTCAATACCCGCCGACTCCATAATCCCAGCATTGTTAACTAAAATATCAATATGACCGCGCCATTTTAAAGCATCTTGCCACAAAGTCGAAGCCGCATTTTGTGGCATCAAATCTGCTGCTAATAAATAACATCGATCGCCCGCCACACTTGCTGCTACCGATTCCGCCGCTTGCTGACTGCGAAAGTAATGCAAAATCACCTCAGCCCCAGCATTAACCAGAGTCCGAACCGTAGTTGCACCAATCCCTTTCGAGCCACCAGTTACTAAAATCACCTTTCCAGTTAAATCAATCATTTTTCCATCTCTATCTTTTCTCTTTCTCTGCGCCCTCTGCGCCCTCTGCGGTCAAAAAAAAATAAATCCCCTTCACAAACGAAAGAGAATTGCTATATGATACAGCACATTCCATCTCAATGTGTATGTAATTTCCTCATGCTGATGGATATCTGCAATAGACATCTCCAAAAACTCCCAAATCCTTTCCCCTGTTGATTTCTATTGGAAATATACCCACTGCTGACAGCACTATAGCTTCTTTGTCCTTAAACTCGATAACTAAACGGGATTCGGAAGCAGAGGTCGAAGTAACTCCATAATTTGGTCATACTTAAAGTTATAGACAGAATCAATTAGCGCACTGGAAAGGGTTGGTTTAGATGCGGGAATTTGTTTAATTAACTCGTTCATGACTTCAAAATCAACATCGTAGGCAGCTTGATACATTTGTTCTAACCACTGAGAGGACATCACGGCTATATCTTCTGGAGATAAAGTGTCAACACCTAGTTTTTGGGGCTCTTTTCCTACAACTGTGTAGATGTACTGTACTCCCAAGTGTTGAGCGATTTTGTCAAAGACGAGCCTTTCCTGAAAAGGCTTGCTGATAAAGTCGTCACAACCAGCCATAACAACTTTCTCTCGCTCTTCTTCAAAAGCACTGGCAGTTAAAGCAATAATGACAGTCTCTTGTCCATTAGGGTGTTCTCTAATGCGTTTAGTAGCTGTGTAGCCATCCACGATCGGCATTCGTAGATCCATCCAAATCAGGTGTGGGGACCAACTTTCCCACAGGGATAGTGCTTCAACTCCCTGTGTTGCTTCGCGCACCTCAAAACCGACTGAGGTAAGGAGTTTGACCAATAAGCGGCGATTTTCCTCTACATCTTCAACCACAAGGATGCGGTAAGTTGGTTGTCCTGGAGCTATACCAATCACTCTTTGTTTAGGCAATTCTGAGGCAAGGCAGACTGCTTGAGGTAACTGTACCCCAACTTCAAAGTAAAAAATGCTGCCCTGATTCAATATGCTTTGAACCCGAATCTGACTACCCATGAGTTGGACAAATTTTTGACTGATAGCTAGACCTAGACCAGTACCTTGATTCAATTTATTCCCAGCTTCAGCTTGCACGAACGCCTTAAATAAGCTGTCAACTTCTGTTGGATCAATTCCCACTCCAGTATCCTCAATTTCAAAACATAGGCGACAGGACGTTTGGTCGCTCTGTTCTGATCTCACTCGTAAGGTAACGCTTCCTTGATTAGTAAACTTAATCGCATTACCGAGCAGATTGACTAAGACTTGATACAGTTTTTTCTCATCGCTATGCACAAATTGGGGAAGATTGGGTTCTCGCTCGACAATTAGTTTCAATCGTTTCGATTGGGCTTTAAGTTGGAATATTTCTTCAATAGAATTCAGCCAATTTTTTAGATCAAAGTCAGAAAGATAGAGTGTCATCTGTCCGCTCTCAATTTTGGATAAATCTAAAATGTCGTTAATCAATTCCAATAAATGTTCGCCGCTACGATTGACGATCGCCAGATCTTGTTGGAGTTCGGGAGTCAGAGCAGGATCGTAACTCATCAATTGCGTAAATCCCAAAATAGCATTCAGAGGAGTACGGAGTTCGTGGCTCATATTGGACAGGAACATACTTTTGGCTCGGTTGGCTGTTTCTGCTGCTTCTTTAGCTTGCTGAAGTTCCAACTCGGCTTGTTTGCGATCGCTAATGTCAATTAAATATCCCAACATTTCCACGGGTCTACCTGCAGGATCTCGAATTAGTCTGAGGTGATTGAGCATCCAGCGATCAACCCCATCTGAGCGACGCATACGGTATTCATGGAAATAAAAATCATTGACGAATGGATTGGCTAAGCCATTCAGCACTCGTTCTACATCATCTGGGTGTAAGTTATGCACCCAAAATTCACCATCTCCTAAAAACGTAATGCTTTCATAGCCCAATACCTCTTTGACATTTTCGCTGATGAACGTTGCTCGATAATCGCCATCAGGTTTACAGCTAAAAATAACGACGGGGCTGTAGTTCAGGAGAAAGTTGAGGCGATTTGTGGTAGCTTGCAAGGCTTGCTCAGCCAGTTTTAGCTCTGTCACATCCTCGTGAACGGCAACATATACGGTTCCGTATTCAGGATGCTCAAACATGGATGTATGAACCCTGCACCAAAAAAGGTTTCCATCTTTTTTCTTATTGTAGACTTCATATTGTGCTTCTCCTTTCTGCTCAATTTGAGTGACAATATCTAGAACGCTTGCGTCTGGTGTAAGCTCTGTATCGACATAATTCAAGACACCAACGGGTTGACCTGCGAGTTCGCCATCTGTGTAGCCAAACATAGCGTCAAATTTGGGATTGGTGTAGACGATCGTGATATCTGATGCTTTGACTAAACACACTCCACCTGCCATGTTATGCATAATAACACTCTGAAGCTCTAGCGTCTTTTGAGCTTCTTTTCGTGCGGTAATTTCTTGGATTTGAGCAATAATATGCAGTGGATTTCCCTGTTCATCTCGTACTAGCGATGCATCAAGAATAATCCAAAGTATATGTCCTTGTTTATGGAAATACCGTTTTTCCATTTGGTAAGTTGAAAGTGTTCCTGCTAATAGCTGATGTACATAACTAAGATCCGCGTCTAAATCATCAGGATGGGTAATGTCTTGGAAAGTTAACGCTAACAACTCTTCTGAGGAGTAGCCAATAATCTGACATAAGGGAGGATTGACTTTAACCCAGTGCCCATCAAGTGAAACGAGCGCCATTCCAATTGACGCATTTTCAAACGCATTGCGAAACTGCTCTTCACTGTTTCGTAAAGCCACCTCAATTTGTTGGCGTTCGTTTTCAGCCCGCTTGCGCTCATTGATCTCATTCTCTAAGGCTTGATTTGCCGCAATAAGTTGAGCTGGACTAGGTAAAGCTAAGGCTGATGGAATTAAAAACAGTAGCTCAGATGCAGTATATATAGAAATCAGAGCAGTAATAGCTTTAATTCCTCCAGAAAGCCAATAAGTAGGATACCAAAGCGTCCAAATTTCCATGA
>JBBSNU010000366.1:0-5641 GCA_038260455.1 Chroococcales cyanobacterium
AATTAAGGCAATAGTTTCGCTGACAAGTACCTCCCAACTAGCCATGTCGTCAGCAGGTAAAGTTAAGCAGCGAATGTCGAAATGATTGGCTAATTTAGAAATTTGCGGCCGCAGCAGCAATCCGCTACCATCCATACCGGGCAGAAATATAAATAAAGGGCGATCGGCTTTCGGCGGTTTGGGGGTTAGAAAACGAACCTTGTTAGCATTTGGCATGATAAAAATCAGAAATTAAATTGTATGAACTCTATCAGTCGGGGATTACTGCAAAGAAAACGGGATAATCAGAGAGCAAGAGCAATCAATTAAGACATCAGACGAATCTGGAATATTAAACCAGGAAGCGACTAAGAATCAGCCGAGGACGACGACACAAGGAAAATGCAAGCCCCAATCGAAAATTTCTTCCCTCTTCCTTCTTCCTTCTTCCTTCTTCCTTCTTCCTTCTTCCTTCTTCCTTCTTCCTTCTTCCTTCTTCCTTCTTCCTTCTTTATAAACACCCTCGTTGGAGTAATTCTTTAATTTCTCCCTGACAGTGATCTGTGAGTTCAGCAACCGCTGCTTTGGCTTTTTTGCCTCGATATTGCTGCTGTCGATCGACAGTAATCCAGTAAGGGCGGCCGATTAAAACATTAACTCGTTGATAAACTATCACAGGATGCCACCCAGGGCGATCGAACAAAGGTTCCGAAGGATCGAACAAACTCAGTAATTTCAGCGGTAAACCCGATCGCACCGACTGTTCCTCCATCGAACCAATCGCCACCGGCAAAACCGCCAAATCCCGCAGCGGAGCCCGCAAAGCCAAATGAGCAAATCCCCGCTGAAACTTCCCGACAGTATTCGGTTGAGTACACTTCACCATCGGTTCTGCACCCTCTGGAAATACCCCCACCATCTCCCCACTTTGCAGCAGCGTCGTCGCTTGAGAGAAAAAATGTTGATGTCGTTGCTCCGGTGCTTCCAAGGGGAAAGCGCCGAAAGTCGTGACAACTTCCCGAATCACCGGAACTTGACCCATGTAGTGATGACAAGCAAACCGGATCGATCGACCCAAAGCCGCCGTCAGCAGTACCGGATCTAAGAAACTGCGGTGATTGCTCACCACCAGCACCGGACTCTCTCGGGGAATCCGGTGCTGGTGGTGCAAAAACATCTGCGTTCCCAAACCAGCCAGGAAACAGCGCGAAATCAGCAATGTGCGATCGGAAGACATGGGCGAAAAGACAGGTGCGACGCTACAAAAATTTATTCCATACCCATGCAGCTTAACATTACTTTACAAAAACGGGGTCTCAGGGAACTGATGCAGCGGTAGCTAGAAACCGGGTTTTTCCGCTAAATATTTCGTTACAGCCCGCCAACACCCTAAAAAACCCGGTTTCTTTGTCGGAGTGCATCAGTCTTGTTGCGGCAAAAATTCCCGATCGGAAACAAAAATTCATAAAGTGTTGTTGCAAACTTCTATAAAAATGTTTAAAACTCCCCCAAAACCTACTTGTGAACTCTAAAATCATCAGAAAATTGGGTTGAAAGCCCTGTCCTTATAGGACGGCTTTTTGCCATTGTTAAGTAAAATAAAAAATCCATCTTCACAAATGAATATGGTAGAATAAACAGATCAGACAAGATTTAAAAACCTACCCCCGGACTGGGGGAAAGTCTACGCCCAAAACATTTTTGAGGAGATATGACTACGCACTTTTTAGTGCAAACGTAGTCAGCCTGGGAACCCACGCTTGCGCGGGATATTTCGACAGAAATGTCTTAAGAATCCCCGTACCTTGATAGTCGGGGAGTGTCAAGAATAGGAGAAATGTCGCGTTGCTCGATCGCGATATGATATCGCGTCGGGTCGATTAATAACAAAAACCGTTCTTCGTTCGTAGTGCGGACTAAAGTCCGCTCTTTTTTGCGGACTGAAGTCCGCACTACGAACCTGACTCAAATCGGTTAATCGATCGCACATTACAGCATTTCGAGCCAAAGATGAGGTATTGACCATCTATCCCTCAATCCCCCAATCTAAAATCTCAAATCTCAAATCTCAACTTCTCACCTTTTTGAGAAAGGCTATATATGAGACAGGGGTTTTCCACCCCAGGCGGCCCCGGCAACAACCAGGCGGGCCGTTCTTTTATTTGTAAAGTTTTTTTTCAACCCGATCGCCCGGCTTGTATTTAACGGATAATATCTGTTTATTAATTTTTTAACTCCAGCGATCGCCAACAAAAAGATTTACTTTTCTTTACAAAGCTGTAACGAAAAAAGGGAGCCCCAGGCAATAATTTCGTTACAGACTTTAAATGCGGCGCGCGATCGACTAGAGTAAAAAAAATGGCTCGATCCGTTTATTTATCGCAAAGGAAACAAAGCTCATGGTTCAACGCGGTTCGACAGTCAGGATTCTCCGCAAAGAATCCTTCTGGTATCAAGAAGTGGGCACCGTTGCTACGGTAGACCAAAGCGGCATTAAATACCCAGTTATCGTTCGCTTTAACACCGTAAATTATGCAGGCGTCAACACCAACAACTTCGCCCAAAGCGAAGTAGTGGAAGTGGCAGCCCCCAAAGCAAAAGCCAAAGCATCGACTCCAGCAGCTTCCGGCGGCAAGCAAACCACCGTAGACCCGAAAACCCGCAAAACAGGCAGCGGAGCAACCCCTCAGCAGCCGAAAACTGCGACCGGCAGCAAACCGGGCGCAGAAATTCCAGGCAGCGTCGAAGGTTCGCCAAATCAAGGAACAGAGCAGCGCTAATTGTGCCAGAACTGCCAGAAGTTGAAACTATTTGCCGGGGTTTGAATCAACTTACCCTCGATCGAGAAATATTGGGCGGAGACGTGCTGTTAAATAGCTCGATCGCCCGCTCAATCTCTGCGACCGATTTTTTGACAAAACTCAAAGGAAAGTCGATCGCATCTTGGTATCGGCGCGGCAAATACCTCCTGGCAGAACTATCTCAATTCCCACGTAAGGGCGGTGCCCCCCTGCCCGCCCTTGCTAATTCTTCTTCCCCTTTGCCTTCCTTTTCCCTTCTGCCCTCAAAAGCGGGCTGGTTGGGCGTTCACCTGCGGATGACCGGACAATTGCTGTGGGTGAACGAATCCGAAACCCTGCCCAAACACGCGCGAGTCCGGCTATTTTTTGAAGGAAACCGAGAACTGCGGTTTGTAGACCAGCGCACCTTCGGGCAAATGTGGTACGTACCAGCAGAAACAGAAGTGGACAGCACAGTTACAGGCCTGAAACTCCTAGGCCCGGAACCGTTTTCAGAGGAATTTACCACAGAATATTTGGCCCGCAAGCTACACAGACGGGCGCGACCAATTAAAACAGCATTGCTAGATCAGGCACTGGTAGCGGGTTTGGGCAATATTTACGCAGACGAAACTTTGTTTTTGTCGGGAGTGATGCCGACAACTCTGTGCGCGGATTTGACAACAGAGCAAATTGAGCGCATCCATACAGCTATTATTCAAGTTTTACAGCAGGCGATCGCCTCCGGTGGCACCACTTTCAGTAATTTTCTCAACGTCCAAGGTGTAAACGGCAACTACGGCGGTCTCGCTTGGGTGTACAATAGAGCGGGTCAACCCTGCCGCATTTGCTCTACAACTATTGAAAAGATAAAATTAGCAGGGCGATCGACTCATTTTTGCCCTGCGTGCCAGAAATAAGTCGATCGGCAACAGATTTTGTATCAGATTTAATTAATTTATCAAGTCTCAGCTTCCGACTCTTCAGTCTGCGAAGGCAGACTTCGTTCGTGTAGTGGCGGTTTCAACCGCCGACTCAACTCAATCAACCACCAACTCTTTGAACTGGTATTAAAGCCAAATCAGCATTAAAATTTAAATACTTTGATAAACTAAACAGAGCAAGTCATGGCCATCAAAAAAGGTAGCACAGTCCGCGCAATTCGCGAAAAATTGGAAAACAGCCTAGAAGCCAAAGCCAGCGATCCGCGCTTTTCCTCCTATATATTTGAAACAAAAGGCGAAGTAATGGATATTCGCGGCGACTACGCCTTCGTCAAATTTGGCAAAGTCCCCACTCCGAATATTTGGCTGCGCGTAGACCAACTCGAAGATTTTAACTAACTAACCGAAACTAAACATCACTGTTTTCAATTTAATCTAGGGTGCGCGCCGCGCACCTTATTTTATGTAACGTAGAGTACACAACCTGCACCCGATCGCAATTAAGCTCATTCTTAACAGCCGCTTTTATCGATTCGGAAAAACTGGTATTGCAAAGTATTGAGGAAGCTAGATCGATCCTAAAAACTGCCCCTGCAAGCAATAATTAAGTTGATAGCCCATCGTAGACCGGACACGATCTGATCTATTATATTGCAATCATCTGCGTCCTTCTGCGTTGCATCTGCCTTGCATCTGCAGTCTCGCTATCGATCGGACATTTATCCTATTTGGTCTGATATATTTTAATAAGTTTAATAAATAAAATCGATAACATAAAATAATTCAAGTGCGTGGAAAATCATCTAAAAGATCGGATTGCTCCCAAGAGTATATAAAATCTCAGTTAGGATAGATAAATCGAGAATTAGCGAACACTAGAGAAAAGCCGATCGGCTCAATTCAAACAAATTTTAATAGAGGTACTCCAAACAGGATATTAGATCGCAAAGCCCAGGAAACCATCGATCGAGTTTGCGGTCATGATAAAAGAGTGACAATTGCCACCGAAGGCGATCGGAAAAAATGTCAAAATTAGTCAGGACGTTGGGCCCCCTCGGGAGATCAAACCCCGTTTCTCGCTGCCACTTTCGGCTCTTCCCTGATTCGCTCGGGTTAAGAAACCGGGTTTATGTATAAGTTTTGTGAGTAAAATTCTCAATTATTGGTAATTTATGCCGTAGGAAGTCACCGATCGCCCGCTTTCTCAGTAAATATACGGAAATTAAGATGCTCGATCGACCTCCCAATCTACAAAAAATACGGAAATGCAGCGTCAGTAGCTGCTAACTGCTACCAGAAGCAGGAGAATTAGTCGTTTGCCTTTGAGATTTACCAGATTCAACTTGCAGAGCGCTGTGGGGATGCCATCTACCTCGATACCAAACCGCAAAATAACTAAAAAAACAGCATTATGTTTCATGAATACCTGTATCAAGAAGTAACCAACCTGCGCGAAAAGCTAGCTCACCTAGAAAGAGAAACGCAGTCTCAAACCTGGTTCAAAAAGCTGCAAGCGCTGATGGGAGTGATTGGCAAAATCCGCGAATCCCTAGACTTAGAAACAATATTCAAAATCACAGCCACCGAAGTCCGGCAACTCCTAAATGCCGATCGAGTAGCCATCTACCGCTTCCTTCCCGAATCCGAATGGAACGAGGGCGAAGTAGTATCCGAAGACGTACTGCCCCAATACAGCCCATCTTTGGGCGCAAAAGTTCACGATCGCTGCTTCGGCGAACAATTTGCCGCCAACTACGCCAAAGGATACGTTCAAGCAGTCAGCGACATCTACAAAGCCCGGTTGAGCCCCTGTCACCTCAAAATCCTCAAGCGATTTCAAATCAGAGCAAACTTAGTCGTACCCCTACTGCAAGGGCAACATTTGTGGGGATTGCTGTGCATTCACTCCTGCGGCCAACCCCGCGATTGGCAGGAAGA